>JAKSCH010000232.1 GCA_022360695.1 Gemmatimonadota bacterium | reverse complement strand
CGGTGGAGTGGTCTCTTCGCTCGGGAAGGGGATCACCGCCGCATCGATCGGGCGGCTCCTCGTCGAGCGCGGGCTGCGCGTGACGATCCAGAAGTTCGATCCGTATTTGAACGTGGATCCGGGGACGATGTCGCCGTTCCAGCACGGCGAAGTGTACGTCACCGATGACGGCGCCGAGACGGACCTGGACCTCGGGCACTACGAGCGGTTCATCGACGAGTCGCTCTCGCAGGCGAACAACGTCACCACGGGACGCGTCTACCAGGACATCATCACCAAGGAGCGACGCGGGGACTTCCTCGGCGCCACCGTTCAAGTCATCCCGCACGTGACCGATGAGATCAAGACGGCCGTTCGTCGACTGGCTCCGAATCACGACGTGGTGATCACGGAGATCGGCGGCACGGTCGGCGATATCGAGTCACTTCCGTTCCTGGAGGCGATCCGTCAGTTCCGACAGGATGTCGGTCGCGAGAACTCGCTCTTCATCCACCTCACGCTCGTGCCGTTCATCGCGGCCTCCGGAGAGCTCAAGACGAAGCCGACCCAACACTCGGTGCGCGAGCTGCTCGGGATCGGGATCCAGCCGGACGTGCTCGTGTGCCGGACCGAGCACGACCTGGAAGACGACATCAAGAAGAAGATCGCGCGGTTCTGTAACGTCGACGTGGCCCGCGTGATCGAGTCGCGCGATGTCGAGACGATCTACGAGTTGCCGCTCGCCTATCGAGAGCAGCGTCTCGATGACCGGATCTGCGACCTCCTCCGACTCGATGTCGCCCCGCCGGATCTCACCGAGTGGACGGCGATGGTCGATCGGATCAAGCACCCGGATGGCGGACGCGTCCGGATCTGCGTGGTGGGCAAATACACCGAGCTGATCGACTCCTACAAATCGATCGCCGAGGCGTTGGTCCACGGCGGGATCGAAGCGAACGTTGGCGTCGATGTCGAGTGGTGGTCCTCGGAGCGCGTGGAGGAGCAGGGCGCCGATTTCGTCGAGCGCTTCGACGGCGTGCTCGTGCCCGGAGGCTTCGGCGTCCGGGGCGTGTCCGGGATGCTCGATACGGTGCGGTACATCCGCGAGAACGACATCCCCTATTTCGGGATCTGCCTCGGGCTCCAGTGCGCGATCATCGAGTTCGCCCGGAACGTGTGCGGTCTGAAGACGTCGCACTCCTTCGAGTTCGACAAGAAGACCGCGGACCCGGTGATCTCGTTGCTCGACTCGCAGCGCAAGGTGACGGACATGGGAGGCACCATGCGCTTGGGCGCGTATCCCTGTCGGCTGGAGGACGGCACGCTCGCCCGACGCGTATACGACGCGGACGAGATCTCGGAGCGTCACCGGCACCGCTACGAGGTCAACCCCGAGTACCGAAACACACTGGCGAGCGGTGGCATGGTGTTCAGCGGCGTGTCGCCGGACGGCGAGCTCGTCGAGATGCTCGAGCTCCCGGACCACCCGTTCTTCCTCGCGACACAATTCCACCCCGAGCTCAAGTCCCGACCGAACAAGCCGCACCCGCTGTTCTCGGCGTTCGTGCGGGCGGCGTCGGATCGCCGGACGGCGCTGGCGGCCGCGGGCGAGCGGATCGCCGACGTGGCCGTCAGAGCGGTACCCGAGGCGGCGGCGAAAGGGATCACGGCGGGGGGGTGACGGGCGCGGCCCCGGCGTTCTTCGCACCCGGAGGCGCCAACGACGGGTCGTCCTCTTTCTTTCTCATCGCCGGGCCCTGCGTCGTCGAGGAGGAAGCCCTCAACGTCCGGATCGCCGAGCACGTCGCGGCGATCGCGACGCGTCTCGGGGTGCGGACGCTGTTCAAGGCATCGTTCGACAAGGCGAACCGCAGCTCCGCGGGTTCCGCGCGTGGCCCCGGCGTGGGCCGGGGACTCGATGCCCTCGCGCGCGTCCGTGAGGCGACCGGACTCCCCGTGATCACGGACATCCACCTCCCCGAGCAGGCCGAGGCGGTGGCCGAGGCGGTCGACGCGGTTCAGATCCCCGCGTTTCTCTGTCGACAGACGGATCTGCTGACCGCCGCGGGTGCGACGGGGAAACCGGTGAACGTGAAGAAGGGCCAGTGGATGGCGCCCGAGCACATCGGGGGTGCCGTGGAGAAGCTGCGCGCGGCGGGGGCGGGCGACATCGCGCTCACCGAGCGGGGTACCGCGTTCGGGTACGGTCGCTGGGTCGTCGACATGCGAAGCTTCGACGTCATGCGCGAGAGCACCGGGTGCGTCACCGTGTTCGACGCGTCGCACGCCGTGCAGCTCCCGGGCGGGATGGGATCCGCCAGCGGCGGGGAGCCGCGTTTCATCGAGACGCTGGCCGGAGCCGCAATGGCGGCGGGCGCCGATGGTCTCTTCGTCGAAGTACACCCCGATCCGTCGGTCGCCCCTTCGGACGGCGCGAACATGCTCCCGCTCGATCGGCTCGAGGCGCTCGTCGAGCGCTGTCTGGCCGTGCAAGCGGCCCTGGATCGATGACGGCGCGCATCATCGCGCCCGAAGCGGCCGCAGCGATCCGGCTCGTGTCGCTCGACGTGGACGGCGTGCTCACCGACGGCTCGCTGTGGGTCGGCGTCGACGAGCGACGGCACGGTTCCGAGATCCGTCGGTTCCACGCGCTCGACGGGATGGCGACCCGACTGCTCCAACAGGCCGGCCTCCTCGTCGCCTTCGTGAGCGGCAAGCGATCGAGGGCCGTCGAGGCGCGCGCGCGGGAGCTCGGGATCGATCACGTATCGCTCGGGGACCGCGCCGGAAAGATCAGCGCGCTCGGGGGTATCCTCTCGGAGCGGGGTCTGGAATGGGGCGCGGCCGCCCACCTCGGAGACGACCTGGCCGATCTGGCGGTCATGAAGCGGGTCGGGTTGGCGGGCGCGGTGGCCAATGCGGTGCCCGAGATCGCCGCGACCGCGGATTGGATCGGCTCGGTGCGCGGGGGCGACGGCGCCGTCCGCGAGTTCGCGGAGGCGTTGTTGCGAGCGCGCGGCGAGTGGGACGATCTGGTCGCCGGGTTTCACGAAGGCGGTCGGTTCGCGGGTACGACGTTGGATGAGCAGGAGGCGGACGGCGCGTGACCGTAGACCAGGGCATCGACGTGCTGGCGGCGGCGCGTCGCGCGATCGAGATCGAGGCGCGCGCGCTTCGCGAGCTCGGCGAGCGTTTGGACCAGGCGTTCGTCGATGCCACGACGCGAATCCTCGAAGCGTCGGGACGCGTGGTGGTGACCGGCGTGGGCAAATCGGGTCTGGCGGCTCGAAAGATCGCGGCGACGCTGTCGAGCACCGGGACGCCGGCGCTGTTCCTCCACCCGACGGAAGCGGCGCACGGGGACGTGGGGGTGGTCATCCGCGGCGACGTGCTGCTCGTCGTCTCGAAGAGCGGCGCATCGGGGGAGCTCGACACGTTGCTCCCGGCGATCCGGGACGTCGGGGCCGGCGTGATCGCCGTGACCGGGACCCCCGGTTCGCGTCTCGCGCGGGCCGCCGATGTGGTGCTCGACGCCTCGGTCTCGGAGGAAGCCTGTCCGTACGACGTGGCGCCGACGGCGAGCAGCGCGGCGGCGGTCGCGCTCGGCGATGCGCTCGCCCTCGCGCTCATGGAGATCCGGGGGCTCGATTCGACCGACTTCGCGCGGCTCCACCCGGCGGGCGCGCTGGGTCGTCGGCTGCTGTGGACCGTGCGCGACGTGATGGTGACGGGCGATGACGTGCCCACCGCGGCCCCGAGCGACGCGCTCGCCGATGCCATGGCGGGGATCGCTCACCACCGCGGCACGGTGGCCGTCGTCGCGGACGATGCCTTGGTCGGGGTGTTGACGGCGGGCGATCTCATGCGCTTGGCCGCGGCCGACCCCGAGTTCCTGCGACGTCCCGTCTCCGCGGCGATGACCACGGATCCCCGCGTCGCGGGGCCCGATGAGCGTGCGACGGTCGCGCGCGCCCGCATGGAGCGGCACGGGATCATGGCGCTCCCGGTGGTCGAGGAGGGCCGGCTGCGCGGCATGGTCCACCTTCACGACATCCTGCGCGCCGGGGTCGACGGGTGAGCGGCCGGGAGACCTCCGCGTGGGCGATCGGTCGGCACCGCCGTGCCGCCTCGGTCGTCATCGCGGGTCTGGTCCTCGGTGTGGGGACCGCGTGTCGACCGGAGGATGGCCCGCCCGTCGCGTCCGAGATCCTGCGCGAGGGCGTCGACATGGCGATGGTGAACATGCGGACGTTCATCACACGGGAGGGGATTCGTCGCGCGCGGGTCGAGGCCGACACGGCCGAGTTCATCGGTGAGAGCGAGATCCACCTGCGACCGGCCACGCTGACGTTCTACGCGGAGGACGGCACGGAGAGCACGCACATCACGGCGGACTACGGCATCTACTACGAGCTCACCGAGGACATGACCGCCGAAGGGTCGGTCGTGGCCATCGATCGCGTCGACGATCAGCGACTCGAGACCGAGCGGCTTCGCTACGTGAGCGTCGAGGACCGGTTATACGGGGATACCACGTTCACGATGCGGAGCGACGGCGGTCGGACGGAGATGCGAGGCTCATCGTTCCAATCGGACCCCGGGCTCGATTCGGTCACGGTCATGACGCCGGCGGGTCAGACCGAGCAACCGCAGACGACGACCCCGGGTGACACGGCGGCGATGCCGCCGGGGGACAGCGCGACGGGTGCGACACCCGCCGACTCGGTGGCAACGCCGCCACCCGCGAACAGCGCGGCGATCCCGGATCCGGCCGACACCGTCGCGGCTCGACATCGAGCGTGAGCATCCGTCGTTGGGTCGTCTTCGCGGGGGTGATGGCGTGGGTCACACCGCCGGCACACGGACAGGAGCCGGACTCGCTTCCCGATCCGAACGCGGGCGGGAACTGCACGCTCACCTGGGCGTCGCTCACGCCCGAGACGTTCGGCACCGCGGTACGCGATGGCCCGACCGCGCATACGACCTACGTGAGCGGGCGGATGCTGTGGACCTGCGGGACGGCCACCATGGAGGCGGACAGCGCGGTCAAGTACGATCGGCTGCGACGCGTCGACTTGATCGGAAACGTGAGCTATCAGGACTCGATCCGAACCCTACGGTCGCGGTTGCTCACGTACTTCGAGATCGACGACCTCGTGGTGGCCGACGACGACGTGGTCCTCGTACGACTCGTCGACGGCTCCCGGCTCACGGGTCCGCACGTGGAGTTTCTCCGCGCCGTTACGGGCGTGGATGAGCAGACGACCGCGACCGGCCGTCCGCACATGACCTTCTACCCCGAGTCCGAAGACGACGCGGAGTCGCAAGAGCCGTTCGAGATCGATGCGGATCGGGCGCACTTCGCCGGCGAGGACGAAGCGCGCTTCCACGGCGACGTGGTCCTCGAGCGAAGCGATATCCGCGCCGAGGCCGACAGCGCGTATCTGACGCGCCACGATGGCGTAGGGGTCATGTGGGGCGATCCGTGGTTCGAGGCGGAGGAGGTGCGTCTCGAGGGCGATACGATCCGGTTTCGCTCGGAGGACGAGGAACTCCGGGAGGTGCACGCGGAGGGGAGCGGGTTCGCGTCGGGAGAGCAGTTCGAGATCCGCTCGGAGCTCATCGACATCGCGCTCGAGGCCGAGGAGATCGAAGAGGTCTGGTCGCACGGTGAGGGCATCAGCGAGGCGCTCTCGGGGGCGCACCTGCTGTACGGCGACTCGCTCCGCTTCGTGATGCGCCGCAGCGAGATCGATACGGTATACGCGGTCGGCGATGCGGTGGGGATCCAAGGCGACAGTACCGCGGCGGCCGACGGTCTTCGTGGCGTGCCGACCCCGGACCCATCCGCGGCGCCGAACCCGATCGATCCGACGGCGATGGGCCCGGAGTCCGACTCTACGATCGTCGAAGGCGACGACGCCGCGTCCGATACGGCGGGCGTCGCGCCGCCGGCGACGGAGCCGATCGCGCCGGGCGACCCCGTCGAGGGCCCGCCGGGAGGCGAGCCGGCGGCGTTGATCGAATCGGTGCTGGCATCGGTCGAGGTGCCCGACTCGAGCGTCGCTCTCGGACGACCGGGTATCGAACGCGACG
Source organism: Gemmatimonadota bacterium (assembly GCA_022360695.1). GTDB lineage: Bacteria > Gemmatimonadota > Gemmatimonadetes > Palauibacterales > Palauibacteraceae > Palauibacter. The sequence continues at coordinate 8,143 of JAKSCH010000232.1, read as the reverse complement.
ACGACCCGAGCCCGGGGTCGGATGCTTCGGGCCACGCGGGTCCGCCGCTCAGCGTCGACGGCGATACGAACTGGGCACGGGGCGACACGCTGATCGCGGTGTTCGAGCGGCCGGAAGAGATCGGCGCGGATTCGCTGGCGACCGGGGACCCGTCGATGCCCGGCGCGGAGCTCCCGGTCGAGTCGGATACGCTGGTGGCCGTCGCCGGGACCACCGTCGCCGGTCCGGAGAACCCTCCCATCGTATCGGCCGCGGCGTCCACAGAGCCCGCGAGAGAGGCCGACGACATCCCGTTGCCCCCGGTCGGAGAGCTCGTCGACGTCACGCCGAACGCGACCCCGGCCGCCGACTCGACCTCGGATCCGATCATGGAGATCATGACGGCGCTGGGGAACGCGAGCGCGTTCTTTCGCCAGGTCCGTGACTCGAGCGCGACCGAACGCCCCTCACGCGGCTACATGATCGGCGATACGATCCATCTGTTCTTCGAAGAAGGGGAGCCGGCGAACGTGCGGGGGATCAACGCGATCGGGATCTATCTCGAACCGGAAGAGGCCGTCGAGGGAGCCTCCCCCGTGGACCCCGCCGCGTCCGCAGAAGCGCTCTCCGCGCCCGGAGACCGCATCGAGCCCGCGGCCGACACGACGGGCACCCCCCCCGATACCGCGGCGGCGCGCCCGGACTCGACCGGCGCGGTGCGCGACACCACGCGATCGGGAGACACCGTTTCGGTCGCGCGGACGCGGGACGCGCCGCCACAGGGACCCGTGACCGTGGATCCGGAGCCGGAGCGCCCGAGACGAACCGGTCGGAGACACGAACGGCTCACCGTCGGGCGAGGACGCCGATGAGCGAGGCCGACGGGAGCAGCGTGCTGCGGGCCGAGGGGCTCGTGCGCTCGTTCAAACGTCGTCGCGTCGTGAACGAGGTCGATCTGCGCGTGCGGCAGGGAGAAGTCGTGGGTCTCCTCGGTCCGAACGGCGCCGGGAAGACGACGACGTTCTACATGATGGTCGGGCTGCTCAAGGCCGATGCGGGGCGGGTCTATCTCGACGAGCGGGAGGTCACGAGCTGGCCGATGTACCGCCGCGCGCGCGCCGGGATCGGGTACCTGCCGCAGGAGGCCTCGATCTTCCAGAAGCTCAGCGTGGAGCAGAACGTGATGGCCATCCTCGAGACGCTGAAGATCCCGCGAAAGGAGCGTCAGGAGCGGCTCGAGGAGCTCCTCGACGAGCTGTCGATCAAGCACCTCCGCAAGAGCAAGGCGTATTCGCTCTCCGGCGGGGAACGGAGACGGCTCGAGATCACCCGAGCGCTCGTCACGCGGCCGAAGTTCCTCTTGCTGGACGAGCCGTTCACCGGAGTCGACCCGATCGCCATCGACGACATCCAACGGATCGTCCGCGACCTTCGAAACAAGGGGCTCGGCGTCCTGATCACGGATCACAACGTCCGCGAAACGCTCACGATCACCGATCGGGCGTATCTGCTCTTCGAGGGCCGGATCCTGATCGAGGGGGCCGCCGACGATCTCGTCAACGACCCCGAGGCGCGCGAGCTCTATCTCGGGAAGGATTTTCGACTCTGAGCCTCGCGGTACGGTCCCGGCAACCTGCGGCCTCGTAAGGACTTTCGCCTGCGGCCCCCTATCGCCGGCCGGCCGCGGGCTTCTCTTCCGACTCGACGTCGCGGCTCGAGATCCCGAGCTCGAACGCGTCGCAGGTGGGATTCCGCCCGGACAGCGTCGATTCCGGGGGTTCCAGGGGTGCCGATGTGCCGAGCCGACTTTATTTTACTGGTCCTGGTACGATTCTTGTCACTCCCGGGGGCGGGGCAGCACTGTGTGGACCAAAGCCAGCCAGGGGCGCCACCCGGCGACTCCGCGCGGGGGAGGGAAGCGGTGAGCGCAATGCGACCCGGTCTCACGACCGGCATCCGGATGAGGCAGGAGCTGAAGGTCAATCCACGCCTTTACCAGGCGATGGACCTCCTGTACATGCCTCTCTTGGACCTTCAGGCGCACCTCAAACAAGAACTCGTCAACAATCCGTTCCTCGACATGGTCGAGCCTGCCGAGGACGAGGTCGAGGAGAAGGAGGAGAAGGAAGAAGACGAGATCGACTGGGAAGAGATCCTTCTCAACGGCTTCGACGCGGGTGGTCGCCGCGCCGAGTACGAGGAGCGCGAGTATTTTACTCCGACCGCGGCCGAAACGCGCGATCTCTGGGATCACCTCTACGACCAACTCAGCCTGATGAAGCTCGAAGTCAGGCAGATTCTGATCGGTGAGGAGATCATCGGCAACATCGATCGCGAAGGATTCCTGACCTGCCCGCTCGGACAAGTCTTCGAATCGGTCAACAACTACCTGAGCGATCCGAACAACCCCTGGGCGGCCGACACCGCGGACGACGAGAACCCCATCGACCTCTCGCCCGTCACGATGCAGGAGGTCGAGCGGATGCTCGCGATCATACAAGCTTTCGATCCGAGCGGCGTCGCCGCTCGCGATCTTCGCGAGACGCTCCTCCTTCAGCTTCGCGATCGCGAAGAAGAGGACACCCTCGCCTTCCGGATCATCCGCGATCACTTCGACGAGCTCGTGAACCACCGTTGGAGCGAGTTGTCGAAGGAGCACGGGATCACGCCTCAGGAAGTGCAAGCCGCCGCCGACGAGGTGTCGAAGCTCGACCCGAAGCCCGGTCTGAAGTACTCCGACAGCTCGGACTCGTACGTGATTCCGGATCTGACGGTCGAGAAAGTCGATGGGCACTACTACGTCTTCCACAACGACACGACGCTCCCGCGACTCAAGCTGTCCCGTTCCTATCGGGAAGTGGCGGCGGATCGTAGCCAGTTTCAGGGCGACAACAAGACGTTTATCTCGAAGAAGCTCAATAGCGCCCAGTGGATGATCCAGGCCATCGAGCAGCGCCGCCAGACCATGCTCAAGGTGATGAACTTCATCGTCGATCGGCAGCGCGACTTCTTCGAGAAGGGCGTCGAGCACCTGCGTCCACTCACGCTGCGGGAGGTGGCCGAGCACATCGACATGCACGAGTCGACCGTGTCCCGGGTCACGAACGAGAAATTCGTACAGACGCCTCGGGGCGTCTTCCCGCTGAAGTTCTTCTTCTCGAGCGGTCTCTCGACCGATTACGGCGAGGATGTCTCGGCACGCGGCGTTCGAGCCCAGATCAAGAAGCTCGTGACGGAGGAGGACTCCAAGTCTCCGCTCACGGACCAGGCGATCGTGGACCTTCTCAAGAAGGAGGGCGTACAGATCGCCCGTCGAACGGTCGCCAAGTACCGCGACCAGCTCGGAATCCTCTCGGCTCGGATGCGAAAGCGCGTATGACGGACAACGCCCCCGACGAACAAGGAGTACGGGCGGCGTCTCCCTCGAAACCGGGCCGCGCGAGTACGGGTGCCCCGGCAGAACCACAGCGGTCCATACCGTTGGAGGAAGCTCCTCACGCGTCGGCGCTGGAGGGCCCCTCCGGAGCGAACGGGGCAGGGCGCGACACGATCGGAACGCCCCGCGTGTCGGTCGTGGTACCGGCGCTCGACGAGGCGGAGAACATGCCGGAGCTGTTCGATGAGCTCTCGGCGACGATCGAGACGCACGGGCTCGATGCCGAGGTCATCCTGGTCGATGACGGATCGACAGATGGCACGCGCGTGGCCGCCGAGCGCGCGGCCGAGGCCGCGGGCATCGAACGGGTCCTCCTGCTACGTCATACGCAGAACCGTGGGAAGACCGAGGCGCTGCTGACCGCGGCGGAATCCGCTTCGGGCGAGATCCTCGTGCTCTTCGACGCGGACTTGCAGCACTCGACGGACGAGATCCCACGCTTCGTGGCAAAGCTCGATGAGGGGTTCGACATCGTCGCGGGGCGCAAAGTCGGCTCGTACGACAAGCGATTCGTCTCAGGCATCTACAACCGGCTGGCGAGGGCGATTTTTCGTGTGCCGGCGCGCGACCTCAACTCGATGAAAGCCTTCCGCGTGGCGGTCCTCGATCGGATCACGCTGCGTCACGACTGGCACCGCTTTCTCGTCGTGTTGGCGTATGCCGAGGGATTCCGGATCGGCGAGATCGATATCGACCTGTACCCGAGACGGCACGGAGAACCGAAGTACTCGGGCAGCGGTCGGATCGTGATCGGTATGTTGGATCTCGTTTCCGTTTGGTTCCAGCTGGTGTTCCGTCGCAAGCCGATGCTGTTCTTCGGCGTGACCGGTCTGGGGTTGCTCGCGGCCGGTGGCCTGACCGGCATCGCCGCGTTGGTTGCCCGGTTCGGTTTCGGGGTCGGCTTTCGTCCGTTGCTGACGCTGGTGCTGCTGCTGGTGGTGTCTGGGATGCTTCTCTTCGTGCTCGGCTTCCTGGCCGAGATGATCGCCGGCCTCCGCGACGAGGTGGAGCGGCTCAAAAAGGATCGGGCGTTCGGGGGGCGGCCGGCGGCTGGTGATCGAAGGGACTGACGCGGTTCCGCGTTTCCAGTGGTTCGCCGCCGGGCTGGCCATCATCCACGCCGCCCTGGCGTTGTTGGTGTTCGAGCCGATCCTGTTCCCCGGCGAGGACAACGCCGCGTACCTCATCCTCGGCGAATCGCTCCGAAGCGGCGAAGGGTATCGAGATCTCAACCTGCCGGGATCGCCGCTGCACGCGAAGTATCCGCCGCTGTTTCCGGCGCTGCTGGCGCTGACCGGCGCGATCGGGGGCGTACAAGCGTCGAAGCTGGCCATGCTGGTCTTCACATCGTGCGCCGTATTCGTGACCGCCCTGCTCGGTCGCCGATTGGTGGGCGATCGACCCGCTCTGCTCGCGACCGCCGTCCTCGCGGTGAACCCGCCATTGCTCGAGTACGGGCACTACGTGCTCTCGGAAGCTCCGTTCGTGCTGTTCGTGGTCCTGGCGCTCCTGGGCTGGCACCGGGGAGGCGCGCGAGGAGCCGCGATCGCGATCGGGGCGGCGACCGCCGCCTTCGCCACGCGCACCGCGGGGTTCACGGTGCTGCTCGCGATCTGTTTCGGCTGGGCGTTCCAGCGAGCGTGGCGATACGCCGCCATCGCAGCGGGCGTCACCCTGCTGGCGGTCGTCGGGTGGGGCGGCTATCAAGCCTGGGCGGCCCCACACCAGCCCAACTATCTCGAGGAGCTGTTGTTGGTGGACCCCTATACCCCGGCGGCCGGCTCGCTCGATCTCGCGGGCCTCGTCGTTCGAGCGGCGACCAACGCTTGGGCGTACGTGAGCCTGATCATCCCCGACATGACGGTCGAAACGGACGGCGTGATCGGCCGGCCCGCGATGGTGGTCGGCGTGCTGCTGTCCGCCTTGGCGCTGCTGGGCTGGGTGACCCGGACGCGGCGTGCGTTCGGCGCGGCCGAGTGTTTCGTCCTCCTCTATTCCGGTCTGATCGCGGTGTGGCCCGACGTGTGGACCGATCGGCGGTTCTTGCTGCCCGTCTTCCCGCTGTTGCTCCTGCTGATCTTCGAGGCGATCGGCCGGCTCGGCCGAGCCCGCTCCGTTTCCGAGGCGTCGCCCGATCCCGAAGCGTCGGCCCCGGAGCTCGCGAGACGTCAGGGGCGAGGACGTCGGCTTCGGGATCGCCGCGTGCGGCTGGGGCGTCTGGCGCCCGTGGCCGTCCTCGTCTTCCTGCTCGTGCCCAGCGCGATGTGGGTCGTGCGGCAGGCGCCGGAGCGCCTTCGGTGTAGCTCCGCGTATCGCGTGAACGCCGGGTGCGACCTACCCGAGTACGCTAGTCTCTACGCGGCGGGCATCTGGGCGCGCGAGAATACGCGCCCGGACGCGATCATCGTCAACCGCAAGCCAAGGCTGTTCTATTGGTTCTCTCGGCGCCAAGGGGATCTCTATCCGTACTCGGCGGAGCCGACGGTCGTCATGGACGCGCTCGACCGAATGAGCGCGAACTACGTCGTCGTGGACCAGGTGAGCGCGACGACGGCCCGCTACCTCGTCCCGGCGATCCAGACGTACCAAGCGCGCTTCGAGCCCGTCTACCGAGCCGGTGAGCCGCCGACGTTCATCTTCCGCATCCACCCGGCGTCGTCGACGGCGCAGTGAGAATTTACGTCCGATGAAGGTTCTTCACGTCGTCACGGCCTTCCCTCGCCACGATGACGACGTGATCACGCCGTGGCTGGGACGGGTGTTGCTGGGGCTTCGAGCCGCCGGCATCGACGCGCAGGTCCTCGCGCCCGCCTACGCGGGGGCTGGGGCAACCGAATGGCGTGGCATCCCGGTGCACCGCTTCCGTTATGCGCCGGCGCGCCTCGAGACGTTGACTCACGACGAGACGGTCCCCGACCGACTACGGGCCCGACCCTGGTACGCCTCGCTGCTGCCGGGGTACATCGTCGGCGGTGCGATCGGCGCGTTTCGGGCGCGTCGTTTCGAGCCCGACGTGGTGCACGTGCATTGGCCCGTGCCGCACGCCGTGTTCGGCGCGATCTGCCGGGCCGCGACGGATGGGAGCGCGGCCTTGGTGTGCAGTTACTACTCCGTCGAAGTCCGCTGGATCGAACGACGCATGCGGTGGGTGCTGCCGTTTCTTCGCTGGTCGATCGGCGCGGCGGACGCGGTGACGGCGATCTCGAGCTCGACCGCGCGCGCAATCGAGGGACACGGAGCGTCGAACGTCCACGTGATTCCGTTCGCGGCGGGGCTCGCGGTCGACGACGCCGGCCCCGACACCCCGCGTGCCGGAGGCGCCGAGGGAGCCGGGGCGCAGGCGCCCGACGACCCCACGTCGCGACCCTCCGAGGCAGCGATCGAGCGAGGTGACCGGGCGTGCACGCGGGTCCTCTTCGTCGGCCGCCTCGTACAGCGCAAGGGCGTCGACGTGTTGCTGCACGCGCTGCGACGGCTGCGCCACCGGCTCGACGTGCGCGCCGACATCGTCGGCGACGGCGCCTGGGCGCCGCGGATTCGAGAGACCATACGTTCCCTCGAGCTCGACGACATCGTGGCGATGCGAGGTCGGGTCGGCGCGGCCGAGCTCGTGCAAGCGTACCGTGCGGCGGATCTTTTCGTCCTGCCCGCGGTCGTGGATGACAAGGGAGACACCGAGGGGCTCGGCGTGGTGCTTCTCGAGGCGCTTCGAGCCGGGCTGCCCGTGATCGGATCCGAGGTCGGGGGCATCCCGGACATCGTCGTCGACGGCGAAACGGGCTGGCTGGTGCCACCGGACCGACCGGACCTGTTGGCGAAGGCGATCGAGGACGTGAGCGCGAATCCGGCAGAGGCGAGGCGCCGGGTCGCGGCCGGGAACGCGTTGATCGAGAGGACGTTCACGCTCGACAGCGTCTTGGCGTCCTTACGATCGTGCTACGACGATGCGGTGCGCCTTCGCCGAGAGAGCCGTTCGTGAAGGCGGGCACCGCGGGCAGCGGCGACTACTACGCTCGCCGGGTCGCGAGTCCGGAGTACCGGCGGAGCCGCGTTCCGAAGGCCGATGTCATCCTCTACCTCCTGAGAGGACGCTGGTCCCCGACGAGCCGGGTCGCCGATGTCGGCACGGGCACCGGGATCATGAAGGCGGCGCTGGAGGAGAAGAGCGGTGCGCCGATCGTGGGGTTCGAGATCGACCTTCCGTTCGTGGAGGATCGGGATCGGGTGGTCGGAGCCGACGCGACCCGTCTGCCGATCCCGGATGAGACGTTCGATCTGGTCATACTCAATCACATCTACGAGCACGTAGAGGATCCGCTGGCGTTGTTCCGTGAGACGCGTCGCGTACTGCGGCGAACGGGGACCGCGTACGTCTCGGCGGGGAGCCGGTGGGCGGTGCTCGAGCCCCACTATCGCCTCCCGTTCCTGAGCTGGCTGCCCCGCGGACTCGCCGACGGATACCTTCGCCTGAGCGGTCGAGGTGACAGCTACGAGGGTGTGCGCTTTCTCGGCTATGGCGCACTGATCGAATGCTTCGAGCGCGCGGGGTTCCGCGTGATCGACGTGACGGAGGATGCGCTCACGGGGCTGCTCGGACCGGAGCGGGGCGGGCAATGGAGACTCGTTTGGACGGGCCTGCGGGCGATTCCGACCGGGCTCAGACGCTACCTGCTGAGGGGGTCTCCCCAGTGGTTTTTCCTGCTCGAGCCGAACGGAGACGAGAATGGT
>JAKSCH010000214.1 GCA_022360695.1 Gemmatimonadota bacterium | reverse complement strand
TAACCCCGTACTCTCGGCGTCATGGACACGAGCTCGACACGAGCTCACACCTTCTGCAGGAGTGCGGGAATGCGTACGAACGGCACCGTGAAGTGGTTCAACGACCAAAAAGGCTTCGGGTTCATCGCGCTCGATGATGGGTCCCAAGAAGTCTTCGTCCACCACACGGCGATCCAGGCCGAAGGCTTCAGGAGCCTGACAGAGGGCGAGAAGGTGGAGCTCGATGTCGTCGACGGCCCGAAGGGTCCGAAGGCCGAGAACGTCGTCAAGCAGTCGTCGATGTAAGGCCTACGCCCCAAATCGGGCACTCGGGGCCGCCCTCCAGCGGGGCGGCCCCGTTTTTTTTGACCGGGCGGCCCGAGCATGCTCTCGGATGCGAGCGGGCCAACCGTAGACCAAGGAGTGCCTCGTGAATCGCCGTATGATCGGGCTGGCGTTGGGAGCGCTGGCCGTCTTGTCGCCGTCCGCCGTCCTCGCCGTTCAAGACGGACTCAAGATCTACATATCGGCCGACATGGAAGGGGTGACCGGCGCGGTGACGTCGGATCAGCTGGGTCCGGCCGGGTTCGAGTACGGTCGATTTCGGCAGTTCATGACGGATGAGGTGCTGGCCGCGATCGCTGCGGCCCGTGCCGCCGGAGCGACCGAGATCCTGGTTTCGGACTCACACGGGAACGGGGAGAACCTGCTGATCGAGCAGCTTCCCGCCGACGTCAGAGTGGTCCGGTCCTGGCCGCGGCCTCTCATGATGATGCAGGGGATCGATGAGACCTTCGACGGCGCGGTCTTCATCGGCTACCACTCGAGCACCACGAACCCCGAAGGGGTCCGGGCGCACACCATGTCTTCCGCGACGCTGACGGCCGTCCGCCTCAACGGGATCGAGATGTCCGAAGGCGGGATCAACGCCGCGATCGCCGGTCACTTCGGCGTCCCCGTCCTGTTCGTGTCGGGGGACGACGCGGCGGTCGAGGAGGTGAGCGGGTTACTCGGCGGGATCGGCGAGGGCGTGGTCAAGTGGAGCTACGGGTTCCACTCGGCCATGACGCTCACGCCCCAGGCCGGCGTCGACGTGATCCGGGCGGGGGTGGAAGAGGCCGTGCGGACGTCGGGCGACGCCAGGCCGTACGTGCTCGAGCCACCCATCGAGGTCGAGGTCAGCTTCAAGCACTATCAGCCCGCCGAGCTCCTGAGCTATCTCTCGATCGTCGATCGCGCCGACGCCCACACGGTCCGGTTCGTCGCCGCAGACATGCTCGAGGCATCGCGTTTCCTGGCGTTCATCGGACGATACCGTCCGGATCTTTCGCCCTAGGCGACGCCGACCGGCGGCTTCTCAAGGTACGTATACGTCGTGTACATCCTTGCCCGGCGGCGACCCGCCGATGACCGGCCGCTCTCGTGGAACGACGATTCTCCGCGCGGACGAATCGCGCGCGGGGACCCGGCGTTTCTCATCGCGAACGCGTAGATTCGTTGGTTCGAGGGCGGCCGCCTCGCCGCCGAGACGCCAGACGCGAACCACCGGGATCTCGTGAGCAACCAACGGAAGTTCTATATCGACGGCGAGTGGGTCGATCCCTCGACCGACGCAGCGCTCGACGTCGTCAACCCCGCGACCGAACACGTCATCGGACAGATCGCGTTGGGTGGCGCCCGTGATGTCGACGCCGCGGTCGCCGCCGCGAAACGAGCGTTCGAAGCCTACTCGCAGACGGCCAAAGAGGAGCGGTTGGACCTCCTCCGGCGCATCATCGACATCTACGCGGGACGCATGGACGAGCTGGCCGAGATCATCACGGCCGAGATGGGTGCCCCCGCGAGCTTTTCGAGCGGGGCCCAGGTGCCGTCCGGTCTCGGTCACTTCAAGACGATCGTCAAAGTGCTCGAGAACTTCGAGTTCGAGCAGGATCTCGGATCCTCGCTCCTCGTCCACGAGCCGATCGGCGTGTGCGCGCTCATCACGCCGTGGAACTGGCCGATCAACCAGATCACCTGCAAAGTCGCGCCGGCCCTCGCGGCAGGGTGCACGATGGTGCTGAAGCCATCGGAGATCGCGCCGCTCAACGCGCTCCTCCTCGCCGAGATCCTCGATGAGGCCGGGGTGCCGCCCGGAGTCTTCAACCTCGTGAACGGCGATGGGCCGACCGTCGGTGCCGCGCTTTCGGCACACCCGGATGTGGACATGGTCTCGTTCACGGGCTCCACTCGCGCCGGCGTGGAAGTCGCGAAGAACGCGGCCCCCACCGTGAAGCGCGTCGCCCAGGAGCTCGGCGGAAAGTCGGCCAACATCATCCTCGACGATGCGGAATTCGCGAAGGCCGTATCGCGAGGCGTGTTCGCCGCCTGCAACAACTCGGGTCAGTCGTGCAATGCGCCGACCCGGATGTTGGTCCCGCACGCGCGAATGGACGAGGCGGCCGAGATCGCCGCGGGTGCCGCCGCGAAAGTCAGCGTGGGCGACCCGGATGCCGACGACACGCGGATCGGGCCGGTCGTGTCCGAGACGCAGTTCGAGAAGATCCAGAGGCTGATCCAGGAAGGGATCGACGAAGGTGCGCAGCTCGTCGCGGGGGGGACCGGGCGACCCGACGGTCTCGATCGCGGATACTACGTGAAGCCGACCGTGTTCTCTCACGTATCGAACGACATGACGGTGGCTCGTGAAGAGATCTTCGGTCCCGTCCTCGTCTTGATCGGCTACGAGGACGATGACGACGCGGTCCGGATCGCCAACGATACGCCGTACGGCTTGTCGGGCTACGTGTCCGCCGGCGACTCCGAGCGAGGGAGGTCCGTCGCGCGACGGATCCGATCGGGGCAGATCCACCTGAACGGGGCGCAGGTGGACTTTCGAGCGCCGTTCGGCGGCTTCAAGCAGTCGGGCAACGGTCGCGAATGGGGACGGTTCGGCTTCGAGGAGTTCCTCGAGGTCAAGGCGATCCTCGGGTACCACGAAGCGGCCACATGAGGGCGGTCGCGTCCGAGGCGCCCGTCTCCGGCGCCTCGGTGGAGGAGATCCCCCACCTCATCGATGGCGGTCTTCGGCCGGGCACGTCGGGTCGGACATCGCCCGTGTTCGACCCGGCCACGGGTCGACGGACGGGGCGGCTTTCGCTCGCCGACGTCGCTGAGGTCGATGCGGCCGTCGAGTCATCCAGAGCGGCATTCGAAGCCTGGCGCGAGACCAGCCTCGCGCGTCGCACGAAGCTCATGTTTCGGTTTCGCGAGCTCGTCGACGACAACGCCGAGGAGATCGCGCGTCGGCTGACCGCCGAGCACGGAAAGGTCCTGAGCGACGCGTTGGGCGAGGTCGCTAGAGGTCTCGAGAACATCGAGTTCGCCTGCGGTCTCGCGGAGCACCTCAAGGGGACGTACAACGAGCGCGCCTCGAGCGGCGTCGACGTCTACTCGGTGAGGCGGCCGTTGGGCGTGGTGGCCGGTATCACGCCGTTCAACTTCCCGGCGATGGTCCCGCTCTGGATGTTCCCCAACGCGATCGCGTGTGGGAACACCTTCGTGCTCAAGCCCTCGGAGCGCGATCCCTCGGCCCCGAACCTTCTCGCCGAGCTGTTTCAGGAGGCGGGGTTTCCGCCCGGTGTCCTCAACGTGGTCCACGGCGACAAGGTCGCGGTCGACCGGCTGCTCGAGCACCCGGACGTGCAAGCGGTGAGCTTCGTGGGCTCGACGCCCATCGCCAGGTACGTGTACGAGACCGCCTCCGCGAACGGGAAACGTGTACAAGCGTTGGCCGGCGCGAAGAACCACATGGTGGTCCTGCCGGACGCGGATATCGATCTCGCGGCGGACTCCGCCGTCTCGGCCGCGTACGGGTCCGCCGGGGAGCGCTGCATGGCGATCTCGGTCGCCGTCGCGGTCGGGGAGGCGGGAGACGCGCTCGTGGGAGCGATCCGCGAGCGCACGTCGGCCCTACGGATCGGCCCCGGGGTCGACCCCGACTCGGAGATGGGTCCGCTCGTCACCGCCGAGCACCGGGACCGCGTGGCCGAGTACGTCGCGATCGGAGCCGACGAAGGCGCCACGGTCGTCGTCGACGGGCGGGACGCGGAGTTCGATGGCGAGGGGTTCTTTCTGGGGGTGACGCTGCTCGATCACGTCACACCCGACATGACGGTGTACAAAGACGAGATCTTCGGTCCGGTGCTGAGCGTCGTTCGCGTCGACACGTACCGCGAGGCCGTGGACCTGCTCGCGAGCAACCGGTGGGGGAACGGCGCCGCGATCTTCACGCGCGACGGAGGTGCCGCGCGTCGGTTCCAGGAGGACGCGGACGCCGGGATGGTGGGGATCAACGTCCCGATCCCGGTCCCCGTCGGCTATCATTCGTTCGGCGGCTGGAAGGACTCCGCCTTCGGCGACACGACGATCTACGGCCCCGAAGGCATCCACTTCTATACGCGCCCCAAGGTGCTGACCGCGCGCTGGCCCGACCCGTCGGGGAGCCGCGTCGACCTAGGCTTCCCCACGAACCGCTAGCCGCGGAACGCGGCTCGGCCGTTGCCCCATCCACAACACTTTCAGAGCATACGTAGCGCCTCGCCTCATCCGACGGAGTTTCGATGCAGCGACCCACCACGCTCGGTGCCCTCAAGGAGAGCGGCTACACCACGACCTCGGTCAAGGACGAGCTCCGCCGCGGTCTGATCGCCCGGCTCGAGTCCGGCGAGGAGCTCTTCCCGGGCATCGTCGGCTACGACGCCACCGTGACGCCGCAGATCGCCAACGCGATCCTCTCGCGTCACCATTTCATCCTCCTGGGGCTCCGCGGACAAGCGAAGAGCCGGATCCTCCGCGAGCTGACCGGACTGCTCGATGACGAGATCCCCGTGCTCGCCGGCTCGGAGGTCAACGACGACCCCTTCGCCCCGATCAGCCGCTACGGTCGCGAGCTGGTGGAGCGAGAGGGCGACGCCGCGCCGATCGCATGGGTCGATCGCGAGAGCCGCTACGTCGAGAAGCTCGCGACACCCGACGTCACGATCGCCGACGTCCTGGGCGATCTCGATCCGATCCGCGCGGCGCGGGGCGGCCATCTCCTGTCGGACGAGCTCGCCATCCACTACGGGCTCCTGCCTCGAGCGAACCGAGGCATCTTCGCGATCAACGAGCTGCCCGATCTCTCCGGCAAGATCCAGGTCGCCCTCTTCAACGTCATGCAGGAGGGCGACGTCCAGATCAAAGGCTTCCCGGTCCGACTGCCGCTCGACATCGTGCTCGTATTCACCGCCAACCCGGAAGACTATACGGCGCGCGGCAAGATCATCACGCCGCTCAAGGATCGGATCGGGTCCGAGATCATGACGCACTACCCGACCGAGCTCGAGCTCGGCGTCCGGATCACCGAGCAAGAGGCCTGGCTCGAGCGAGCCGCGCCGATCCACCGTCCCGAGTTCGTCGTCGAGCTCGTCGAGCGGATCGCCTTCGAGGCCCGGAACGACAAGCGCGTCGACCGCCGCTCCGGCGTGAGCCAACGACTCCCCATCACCGTGCTCGAGAACGCGACCTCGAACGCCGAGCGGCGCTCGCTCGGCTCATCGGACGGCTCCGCGACGGTCCGGATCGCCGACATCTACGCGGCGTTGCCCTCGATCACGGGGAAGATCGAGCTCGAATACGAAGGCGAGCTACAGGGTGCCGATCAGGTGGCGCGCGATCTGATCGCGGGGGCCTGTGCCGCGACGTTCGACGACTACTTCATCGAGGAGGATGCGGGCCCCGTCGTCGAGTACTTCGATCGAGGCGGTGCCCTGCGCGTCTCGGAGACCGCCCGGGAAGAGGCCGTGTTGGCGGGCTTCGAGACCGTGACCGGACTCGTACCGCTGGTCGAGGCCTCGGCGCTCGTCCACGGCTCCGCCGGGCCCGCGGAGGTGGTGGCGGCGTGCGAGCTGGTGCTCGAGGGCCTCCACGCGAAGCGGCGGATCAGCCGTTCGGACGCCGGCGACTTCACGCGGCGGCGGGCGCGGCGTCACCCGGGCAAGGGGACGCTCCCACCCGATCTGGCTGGCGGCGTGGGCGGTCCCAGCTTCGACGAGCCGTTGGTCTAGAAGCGGTTCCCGCGTGCAATACGTCACGTACGAGCAGTTCAAGGGGGGGGTGCTCGATGCCCTGAACCTACAGGACCTGCTCGACAAGCTGTCGGACTTCCTGCTCCAGAGCGGGTTCGCCGGCGGGTACGGCTGGAACCCTTGGGACGAGTACGGCGACGAGCGCGACAGCCTCGACGCCCTTCGCGATGCGATCCTCCGGGAGCTGGCCGAGAGCGGGAAGCTGACGCCCGAGATGGTGGAGGCGCTCCGCGCCGGCGCCGACGCGGATCCCGAAGTGCTGGCCGAGATCTCCGAGCTGCTCGATGACATCATCGAGGCGCTGGTGGAGAAGGGCTATCTGCGTCTCGAGAGTGACGGCGCGACGATGGACGATCTGCACCTACCGCTTGCCGGACCGGGCAGCGTGGGACAGGCGGCAGCCCGATCGATCAAGTTCGAGCTCTCCGAGAAGGGCCTCGATTTCTTGAGCTATCGTGCGCTCCGAAACCTGCTCGGTCCGCGCGGGGCCGGCGTGGCCGGCGCCCACGAGACCGAGGCGCTCGCCACCGGCGTGGAAGCCGAGTCGGAGTCCCGGCCGTACCAGTTCGGCGACACGCTCAATCTCGACGGCCCGGCGACGCTTTTGAACGCGATCGCGCGCTCCGGTCTCCGGTTTCCGATCGATCTCCGGTACTCGGACCTGATGGTCCACCAGTCGCCGCACCGGTCGACGTGCGCGACCGTCCTCATGCTCGACTGTAGCCACTCGATGATCCTGTACGGGGAGGATCGGTTCACGCCCGCCAAGAAGGTGGCGCTGGCTCTCGCGCATCTCCTCCGGGTCCAGTTTCCGGGGGACTCCCTCCGCTGCGTCTTGTTCCACGACTCGGCCGAGGAGATCCCGTTGGCCGAGCTGGCCCGCGCGCAGGTCGGACCCTACCACACGAATACGGCCGAGGGTCTTCGACTCGCGCGTCGCATCCTGAAGGGCGAGCGCAAGGACATGCGTCAGATCATCATGATCACCGATGGGAAGCCGAGCGCCATGTCGCTCCCGGACGGCCAGATCTACACGAACTCGATGGGGCTCGATCGCCAGGTCATCGGCGAGGCCTTCAAGCAGGTGGCCGCGTGTCGTCGCGAGGGGATCGCGATCAACACGTTCATGCTCGCCCGCGACCCGGTCCTCGTCGGGTTCGTCGAGAAGGTCACGAAGATCTGTCGCGGCAAGGCGTACTTCACGACACCGATGACGCTGGGTCAGTATCTGCTGCTCGACTACATGCGCAACAAGACGGGGAAGGTTCGCTGACGACGCGCATCCGCGGCTCGTTACAGATCCGATACGCGTTCCCCGTCGAGCCGATACGCCGTGCCTGGCTGCGAGCCGACGGCCGATCGGATCGCGACTAGACACACGGCACGTCGCTCCCGCTGGAGCGGAGCGTGAGTCGGTGCACTCGGCCTGCTATACCCACCGCTCGGGAACCCGGGGCCGTGGAGCGCGTTTTGACGGACGCGTACGAGACACTCGGACGCGCATCGCCGAAGAGGCCACGGATTCGCGGGTCGTACGCCAAGCCGTCGAGACGTTGGGGGAGCTCGAGGACGAGCGGGTCGCCATCAGGTTGCGCGCAATCGTTCGTGAGCACGCCGACGATCCGCGAGCGATCGAGGCGCTCGATCGCCTCATTCGGCCGTAGCTCCGACCACCTTGCCGGATCCCCGACCGAAGTGAATCCTGGGAGCACTTCGATTCAACGGGAGATCCCAAGTGGCGCTGAAAATCACCGGCCGGGTCATCGAGATCCTCGAGGAGCAGTCGGGGGAGGGACGGAACGGACCCTGGCGAAAGCAGGATTTCGTGATCGAGACGGAGAGCGATTACCCCGCGCAGGTGTGCATCACGCAGTGGGGTGACAACATCGAGAAGTTCGCGGTCACGGAAGGGGAGACGCTCGATGTCCACATCGATCTCCGCAGCCGCGAGTACAACGGTCGCTGGTACACCGACGTGAAGGCCTGGAAGGTCGAGCGACAGGCGGAGCCCGCTCCGTCTCCTTCGACGGGTGGGGGCGACCAGCCGCCGCACCCCGCCGATGACATCTCCGACGCAGATCTTCCGTTCTAGCTAGCTAGCCCGCCCGCCGGGTCGCGCCGATCTCCGCCTTGGCGAGCATGGCCGGAGTCATGTCGATCGCGATGACGTGGCCGTCGGCTCCCACCTGCTTGGCGGCGATCAGGGTATCGAAGCCGGCGCCGTACCCGATGTCGAGGACCGTCTCGCCGGTGGAGAGATCGCCCATCGAGAACGGGTTGCCCGTGCCGGCGAAGGACTCGACGGCGCTGTCGGGCAACCGCTCGACGACGGTCGGGTCATAGCCCGGCTTCGCCGCCAACGGAGCCCCCGTGTGGAAGTGAAACACACGCTCCGGCACCGTCGCCACTTCTTCGTACTTCTGGCTGATTTGCGCGCGCAGCTCGTCGGCGTCGACGCCCGCGGACGATACCTGCGGGGTGGTCACAGCGTCCTCCTCGTTCGTAGGTCTCGTGCCCTTCCGCTTAGATAAACAGGAACCCCCGTCCCGACGGCTCACGGGTGGTAACCAAGCGTAAGATCTTGCACGAGCTCGCCGCCCGCGGTCTCGCGAGCTGAATCCACGACCTCGACATGACCTCCACTCGACCCGGAAAAACGGTCAGATGTGTCCGTCAACTAAGAAATGGTAATAGCCAGCGATCGCGTAAGATGAATACGCTGCTCTTCTCGGTAGGAGGCTTCTTTGTCTGACGATCAGGGTCTATGGAAGGCTCTACGGAGCTCTATGGGGCTCGGAGATGAAGCGAGGCTGCTCCGGCCGCGCCGCACGTTCCTGGGTCGGACCGGCACCCTTGTCCTGGGAGGGTGCTTTCTCGTCTTGGGGGTAGTGCTGTTTCAAAACGTTCTTGCCGTATGGCCCACGGAAGGCTCCTCCCCGGATCCGAGACGTGGATCTTCGAATGACATTGTCGCTGACTCCCCGACATCCGTCCAGACAGATTCGACTCCGGCGCCGCCTCAGTCCGCCGACTCGCTCGCCGCATCGGCTGACCGCAACGAACCGGTGACTCAGGCTCTTCCCGCAACCTCGGATTCGCTTCGAACGTCCGAGCCGATCGAGTTCCCTCTCGTGTTCTCGTACGAGGGCGGGGTCTCGGTCACAACCGACGAACAACGCCTGCTGATTCTCACCCTGGTCATGGGAGCGCTGGGCAGCTGGCTGCACTCGTTGTCGTCTTTCCTGACTTTTGTCGGAAACCGGAGCTTTGTCCGAAGCTGGATCCCTTGGTACCTCTTGCGACCCTTCGTGGGGAGCGGCCTAGCGCTCGTTTTCTATGTTGTGATCCGCGCCAACCTCGGCCCGAACGCGGGTGGAGAACTTCCGATCAACCCGTACGGGGTCGCCGCCTTCGCCAGTCTCGTCGGACTCTTCACGCAGCGAGCGACACACAAGCTTGCCGATGTCTTCGACGCGCTATTCTCGCCTCGTCGTGCGGAGGCGGATCCGCTCGAGCAGACGGAGCCGCCAGTCCTGGAGCTGCTAATCCCGCACGAGCTCCAAGTAGGTGGCGGAGATGCGAAGGTCGCGATCGTGGGTCGGAACTTTCTCGATCAGTCGATTCCGCTCGTGGACGGAGAGCCACGCCCCGTGACCGCGCGATCTGCGGACCGCGTCGTCATGACAGTGTCGAGCAGCCAGCTCGCCGCCGAGAAGGAGTTGATCGTGACCGTCCGAAATCCGGGGGAGACCGGCGGGGACTCAAACCCGATCCCGTTGCCGGTCCGCCGCTAGACGCCGAGGTCGTCTCGGCGCTCAGGAAGGAGTGCGACCCATGCCGTGTGAGAAAAAGACCCTCAAGATGTGGGCGAGAATCGTAGCGGGATCCAAGCTCGAGGTTTGGGTCGAGCCGGTGGAGCCCGGAGGCCCTGAAAACTTCGTGGCCTCCGCGACATGGGAGAACGTCTTCTCGGGTACCGCGGAAAGTTGGACGGACGGTGAGCTTCGACCGGGGCCGAAGACCAAGACACTACAGGCCGGCCAAGGGTACATCGCGCGCGTCCGTGTCGATTTCCGCGGAAACGAGACGGACAAGGCGAACATCCGTGCGAAGGTCACGAAGCCCGATGGGTCCGCGCACGGGGATCCATTCTGCTGTGAAGTGAGCGGGAAGGTGAACGAGCGCCGACGCGCGACTATCACCGCCGCGGTTTCCGGAGGAGGTTGAGATGAGGCCGACGTTGAGCTTCTTGATCATCACGATCGTCGCGCTGCTAATCGGCACTCCCGCACTCGACGGCCAGAGCCGCTGTCAGCTGTCCGATACGATTCGTCAATGCTGGGATCGGTATTGGGAGGGCGAGGCACAAGGCGATGCGAAGGCAAACGCGGGAAACGCAAGCGTTGACGCTCTTTCGGGTAAGGCGACGGGGGTCGATCTGCCCAGCGACGACGCTGGTTCGGTCGTGAAGGATTTCCTGCCGCTACTCCAGCTGTCCGGCTTGCTAGGGGGGATCGCCGAAGATGACGATGAAGGCACACTCTCGCTGGACTTGAACCTCCCGATCTTGGCCGACGATCGGAATTTCCAAACCCGGGTCACGTTCAGCACCGATCCAGGGTTGTTCGGACCTCTGTCGGAGTCGATTCCCGAGGCGGAGCGCGAGGATCGAGTCAAGGCCCTCGAGGAGCCGCTGGACGCATTCGATGACGTGAAAGTCTCCTTGTTCTACAACGTGACTGCGGGCGCGTTCGGTCGTGGATTCGAAAAGTTCCGATCGTTGTACACACAGCTGTCCGACGAAGCGATGGCCCGGATCGTGGCGGTCAGGCCTCGGCTCGGAGCAGCGCCCGACGGCGAGGCGCTCGCGGCGCTCGTACGATTCCAGGTCCGGTCTCCCACCGGATTCGCCGATAACGCCGAGACGACTCGGTTCACCGATCTGCCGGATTCGCTTCGCTCGACCGTCCGCGCGCTCACAGAAGCGGCGGCCCTCGAGGAGTGGAACGCCGAGCTCGAGTTCAACAAGGAAATCGAGCGGATCGGTCTCAATCGATTCAGTGATCTCCTCAATAACCAGCCGCAGCTCCACTTCGGATTCGATCTGGTGGAGCGGGATGAGCTGGTCGGCCCCGACGAAGTCGCGTTTCGCGGCACGTTCGAGATGGGTCTCACGAATCTGAACTCGTTTCGACGTCAACACCGCTACTGCGTCACGGGTCTCGACACCTTCGATACCAGCCGCTGCCTCGACGCATTGACGAGCTTTGTAGAAGAGAACTCCGACCGCCTCGATGCCGGAGAGCGGCTCGCGTTCTCGCTCGAGTTCAGTCGGACCGAGGACTATGACTTCATGCTGCCCGGGGCCGCCGAGCCCACGATGCTACCGGGAAAGGTGAAGTGGGCCATCTCCGGTGGGTTTGGTCGGATGATCGAGCTGGGCGGCGACGCGGGGTCCACCCGGTTGGATGTCACGGTCAAGTACGAGAGCCCCATCGACGATGAGAACCGCAACAACCGGTTCGTCGGGTCGCTGATCTTCACAAAAAGAGTTGGCGACGTTTCGATTCCATTCGGTGTGGTCTACGCGAACCGCCCCGAGTTCCTTATGGACGTCGACAAGCGCTTGAGTGCTCGTGTGGGGCTCAAGTTCAACGTCCCGGGGATATAGGCCAGACGTCGGCTCAGCGGCCTCGACCGTTCCCGCGGATGAGCACCTCGCCGGGGAGGGCTCCGGTGAGCTCGCCCGCATCCACCACGGACTCGCCGTTCACGAACACGTAGGCGACGCCCTCGTTGGGCGCGCCCGGGTCGAGGATCGTCGCGTGGTCCCGGATGGTCTCGTAGTCGAAGACGACCAGGTCCGCCTTCTGCCCGACGCGGACATACCCGCGGTCCGTCAGCCCGATGATCTGCGCGGGCAGCCCGGTGGACGACCGCACGAAGAACGGCAGCGTGATGGTGCCCTTCTCGCGGACGTACGTCGCGATCTTGTGCGGATAAGTCCCGAAGAACCGTGGATGGAGACCCGGGCTTCCCTCGAGCACGACGCCCCCGTCGGTCGAGGTCGCGGTGTACTCCTGGGCCATGTAGCGCTCGACGTCGTCGGGTGATCCCGCGAGCCCGCGAAAGCGAACCCCCGAACGGAGCTCGGGCGTCCCGAGCTCGAGCGCGAAACCGAGCACCGTCTCGACATCCGAACGACCTCGCTCGACCGCGACATCCCGAAGCGTACGGCCGACGAGCGATGGATCGGCCGGCGAGATCACGATCACGTGTCGGTCCGCGCCGCCCTGCAAGTCGAGGATGTACTCGACATCCGTGACCAGCTCGTCATGGAGGGCCGGGTCGGCCAGGTGCGCGCGGAGGTTCGTGAGGGGATCCGTCGTGAGTCTTCGCCACTCGGGATCGTCGAGCCCCCCGCTTCGGTCCGCGCCGACCGGCGCGTAATACCACCGCGGGATGACCTCGACCGAGCCGCCCCCGAAGGTCTCGTACGGGTACTGGTCCAAGTACACCTGCACGCCCTCCGCGCGCGCACGGTCGATCGCCATCACGTCGATCGCGGATTGGCCCCAGGTCGTCGGGCCTTTGGCCTTGATATGGGTGCCCACCACGCGGATTCCCGTCTCGCGTCCGATACGGATCGTCTCGGCCATCCCATCGGTCGCCGTCAGACGCCAGCCCGACGGCCACGTGGGCGGCGGCGTGTACTCGTCGACGATGCTCGGCGTGAGCCAGAGCGGGAGCGGCGACTGACTCCGCTGGTGGGCGTAGTAGAAGCCGTCGTACTCGGCGACGACGTGGGCGAGCGCGATGATCTCCTCGGTGGTAGAGAACCGACCGGGTCGATACTCCGGTCCCGCGCCCAACCCCCACGCGCCTTCCTCCATGCCTTGCCGTACCTGCGCCACCATGGCTTCGATCTCGGCGTCGGTGGCCGGCCGCTCGTAGTCCTCGCCCATGACGTGACCGCGTACGGTCCCGTGACCGACCATCGGCACGACGTTGGGTCCGATCCCACCCGCCCGGTATCCGGCGATCTCGTCGCGGAGCGGCCACGCCGGGTTCCGTCCATCGGGTCCGAAGACGAGCGTGGTGATCCCCTGCGCGACCAGGTTGGGGGCGCTGCGAAGCTGCGCATCCCCGTCGAAGAGCGCGCGATCGGCGTGCGAGTGCATGTCGATGAATCCCGGGACGACGTAGTGGCCGCTGGCGTCGACCGATCGATCCGCGGTGGCGCCCGACAGATCGCCCACCGCCACGATGATGCCGTCACGAACCCCGACATCGGCGTTGAACGACGGGTTCCCGGTTCCGTCGAGCACCCGACCGTCTCTGATGAGCAGGTCGTACGTCTGCGCGCCGAGCGGGCCGGCGGTCGCCGCGACCACGCCCATCACCGTCAGGGCCAAGCGTTTGATTCGAATCGACATGGCTTCCTCCCGGCCCGTCGATCTACTCCGGCGCCGCAGCGTCGGCCATCGAGGCCGTCCCGCGCATCGTCGATCTCGGTTCGGGCGAACGTCCCCATAGCCGTTCGCCCGACGCCGCGACCATCGTAGCCGCCGTGAGGCCCGGCCGCGACGCCCCCGACAGGTCGCCGGGCTCATCCGCACCACGGCCGGGGTCACGAGAAGCTCGAGGTCGGCGAGCGCGTTGCGAGCCATCGGTGCTCCAACTATTAGTTCTTTTGTGAGTATAATCGGGGTCGGCGATGACGACCACTACCGCCGTTCTCCGCCAGACGAGGAGGAAGCGTGACGCGCCATCCACGCACGAGACTCTGCCGATCGGTATTTGCCCTCACCCTCGTCTGCGCCGCGCCCTCGGCCGCGCAGCACTTCCCCGAGGATGAGGACCTGCAGCTCATGCTGCGCTATCTCGTCGAGGACGCCGAGACGCCGGGGATCGTGGTCGCCATGCTCGAGGCCGACGGCACCTCGCGTATCCTCAGCTATGGAAGCGCCGGTCCCGATGCCCGACCGCTCGGACCGCAATCGGTCTTCGAGATCGGATCGATCAACAAGACCTTCACCGGTGTCTTGCTGGCCCAGGCCGTCGCCCGCGGCGAAGCGGCGCTCGACGATCCCGTGCAGCGGTTCATGCCGAGCGGCGTGACCGTTCCGACGCGGAACGGGCGCGAGATCACCCTTCTGGATCTCACCACGCATACCTCGGGACTACCGCGCTTGCCGGACAATCACACGCCGGAGGACCGGCAGAACCCGTACGCCGATTACACCGTCGAAGAGATGTACGAGTTTCTGTCCAACCACGAGCTCCGGAGGGATCCCGGTGCCGAGTGGGAGTACTCGAACATCGGCGTCGGTCTGCTCGGACACGCGCTGGCTCGGGCCGCCGGCCGGCCGTTCGTGGATCTCGTGCGCGAACGAATCACCGAGCCGCTCGGTATGGAGATGACCGGGTATGCGCTCGAAGGGGCCATCGGTGAGTGGATGACGCAGGGGCACGGCGACGGCGCGGTCGTGCCGTACTGGTTCGCCACCGAATCGATTCAAGGAGCGGGCGGGCTCCGGAGCAACATCGAAGACATGCTCGTCTATCTGGAGGCGAACGTGCGACCGGAGGATAGCGATCTCGGTCGAGCCATCCGAGCCGCCCACCAGCCGAGACGAGACGACGGCGACGGGAGCCGTTTCGGGCTCGGCTGGGGCGTGCGCGAGACTCCGGACGGGCCGATCCTCGCGCACGGCGGTGGAACGGGTGGGTTCAGCACGTACATCGTCTTCAACCCCACGCGGGGCGTCGGTGCCGTACGCTTGACGAACACGACGGGGTTCGGCGACGACCTCATGCGAGACTTCGTCGTGCGTGGCCCTCCCCTCGACATCCCCGAGGTCGAGGTGGATCGGGAGACCCTCTCGGCGTACACCGGCGAATACAGCGTCGGCGGGAGACCCCTATGGGTGCGTCTCGAGGATGAGGGTTGGCTGACCATGCAGATTCCCGGCAACGTTCGATTCAAGCTGTACGCCGAATCGGATACCGCCTTCTTCGTCAAGCGCGCGCCCTATCGGTTGTCGTTTTCGCTGACCGACGATGGCGTGGCGTTGTCGGCCGACCTCAACGGCAGCCGGCGAAGCGGCGAGCGGGTCACGACCGAGACCCCCGAACCGCGCGTCGCCGCCGGCAATCGGGTCCCGGAGCGCATGTCTGCCGAGCTCATGTCGCGCTACGAGGGGCAGTACGCGGTGGACGTTCGAGGGACGACCCGAACGCTCGCCATTCTCGCCCGCGATGAACGCCTGTGGGTGCAGCTCGAGGGGCAGTCGCCACTCGCCCTGGTTCGCGTCGAGGACGACACGTTCGCGCTCCAAGCGCGGCAAGATTACCGCGTGATCTTCGATATGGAGGACGGTCGGGCCGTCGCGGTGACGCTTGACCAGGCCGGTGAGACGTTTCAGGGACCGCGCGTGCCATGACGGCGTCGCCGGCGCTCGAGCCCTAACCGCCCCACCCGTTGTCCTCGATCGTGGAGCAACGGGGTGGGGTCGATCCCGCGACCGCGCGCGGTCAGTCGTCGGAGGGAGGCGTTCCCCCGAGAGGCGGCGCGCCCGCCGCTTCGACGGCCCGCTCCAGCTCGGGCATGACCTGCTCCGCCATCCGGTCCACGTCCGTCCGAATCTCGGCCAGCTCGCTCCGGCCCGCCGCGACGGTCTGGCTATGGAGCTCGGTCGGACCGTACGTGGTGCTCAGGCCGCGCATGCCGACCGAGAGACGGTTGCCCGGGGTGGGAGGGCCGCGCTCGCCGATCTCGCCGCGCGCCTCGCTACCGCTCATCGCCTCGCGGAGCTCGAGCAGCTCGAGCCGGGTCTCCGCGAGCCGGCTCCGGAGTCCGCGATCTTCGCTCTCGGCGCGTTCGAGCGCGGTCTGGAGCGCCTCGATCCGCTCGATCTGGTCGCCGAGGCGCTCGTTCGTGCGGGCGAAGTCCTGCTGGAATCCCTCGACGTCCTCGCGGAACGTCGCGAACTGCTGATCCGTCGCGCGCTCGAGCGCGCCGTCACGCAGCGGCACGACCTCGAAGTCGACGGGCCCGGCGAGCTCCGTCACCTGGCCGCCCACGATCGCGATCAACGTGGCCGTGTAGCTCCCCGGGAGGGCCATGAACC
Source organism: Gemmatimonadota bacterium (assembly GCA_022360695.1). GTDB lineage: Bacteria > Gemmatimonadota > Gemmatimonadetes > Palauibacterales > Palauibacteraceae > Palauibacter. The sequence goes on along the minus strand of JAKSCH010000214.1, from coordinate 11 downwards.
CGCCGCCGCCG
>JAKSCH010000404.1 GCA_022360695.1 Gemmatimonadota bacterium | reverse complement strand
TCGCCCGTCGCTCAGGTCGAGCAGGCACGTGGCGGCCGCGAGCACGCCGTGCACCTCCAGTGGAGCTTGGGCTGGGGTCTCCAGAACGGAGACCTGCGGAACTCGATCTGGCACTGGGGCGACAACGGCACCTTCCGGTGCTACGTGATCGGGTACCCCTCGCAAGGCCGTGGCCTGGTCTACTTCACGAACAGCGAGAACGGCCTCGCGATCGCGGAAGAGCTGGTGGGGCGCTACCATGTGGATACGCACCACGCGCTCCGCTGGCTCGACTACTGAGCCACGACCTCAGCCGGCGTCGAGGTCCGCGCTGATGAGCCACCGCCCGTCATCGGCCTTTCGCAACGTCAGCACGAACGCCCCCTCGTCCTCGAGTTCCCCCTCGCCGTATCCGTACGCGCCCATGATGTGACCGGTCCGCCCTTCGATCGCATAGTCGACGGCGCGTAGTCGCAGGTGTCCGGATGCGTTCGCGTACGCCGCTTCGATCGCGGCGCGGCCTCGGATCCAGGTCCCTCCCGATCGGATCATGCCCTCGGGCGTGAAGAGCGCGGCGAGCGCTCCCGCCGCGCCGGCGCGCCAGTGCCGCTCGTAGTCGCGGAGGACCCGGTCGAGCTCCGGGGGTAGCTCGATCGAGGGAAGCGCGGCGGGGCGGGTCGGCGTCTCGGACGGCTGAGCCGCCGTCGCGCCCGGGAACGCGAGACCGACGCCCAGCGTCACGAGCGCGATCCGAAGGGCGATCATCGAGAAGTCCGCCCGCCTCATCGCGGCACACCGCCGCCCGCGACGGGCTCGTCGACGCGCCAGCCGGCATCGGCGAGCGGCCGTTGCCGGGGCCATACCTCGTCGAGCGTGTCGCCGTCGTAGAGCCGACCGTTCTTCATCACGTACCGCACCGTGTTGGTGTTCCGGATGTCATCGAGCGGATTCCCCTCGAGCACGACCAGGTCCGCGAGCTTGCCGCCGGCGATGGAGCCCAGGTCATCGCCGAACCCGATCGCCTCGGCGCCGTAGATGGTGGCGGCGCGGAGCGCGTCGTGCTCCGACAGCCCGCCCGCCTGCATGGACCACAGCTCCCAGTGATATCCGAGTCCCTGTAGCTGCCCATGACTTCCGACGCCCACCTTGCCGCCCGCGTCGACGAGCTGTTTGACGCCGACCGCGAGATCCGCGAACACGTGCTCCTCGTCCATGAACCACCCCGCGTTCCGGCGTCGGGTCACCGCATCCAGGGCCGCGTGCGGGGTAAACCGCGCGAGCTTCTCGTCGTCGTGCGGATTCTCGGTCGCGAACCAGTAGTTCTCGGCCCAGGGACCACCGTACGCGACGAGCAGGGTCGGCGTATACACGATGCCCGATTTCGCGAACAGCTCGATGACGTCTTTATAGAGCGGATAGATCGGGAACGAGTGCTCGAGCCCCGAATAGCCATCGATCGCCAGCGTCAGGTCGTACATGGCGCGGAGTCCGCCTTCGGTGGTCGGCATGAGCCCGCGCTCCTTCGAGGCGGCGACGACCCATTGCCGCTGCTGCCGGTTCCCCGCCATGTACATCTTGATCGTCTTCGTGTCGTAGTACTCGTTGTATTTCTTGAGCAGACGATCCGCGTGGTCCGCGTCCTCGATCCCCTCCATGACGTAGTCGCCGAACACACCCGGCCCCGTCGAGTAGACCCGGGGGCCGAGCACCTGTCCGGCTTCGACGAGATCGCCGTAGGTGATGACGTCGGTCGAGGAGGTCTGTGGATCGCGCGTCGTCGTCACGCCGTACGCGAGGTTGGCGAGGTACAGCCAGACCTGCGTCTTGTGGAGACCCCACGCCGGCCACATGTGCGCGTGCGTGTCGACGAAGCCGGGTACGACCGTGGTGCCCGTGATGTCGAGCTCCTCGGCCCCGCTCGGCGTCTCGAGCGATCCGGACGCGCCGACCGCGGCGATTCGATTGTCGGTGACCAGGATGTCGGCGTTCTCGAGGACCTCGTGGCCTTCCATCGTGATCACGCGACCGCCCCGGAGGAGGACCGACCCTTCCGGCACGTCTCGCGACGCCTCGATGAGGATGCGTCGCTCGTCGGGCTCGTATCCGGCGTCCTCATCTTCGTCGGACGCCTCCGCCGCGGCGTCGTCATCCGCTTCATCGGGAGCTTCCTCGTCGCTCTCGGCTTCCGCCTCGGCTCGTCGGGCTTCGGCGATCGAGTCCTCGACGACGCGCGCGCGATCGAGGTCGTACGCGAAGTGCGCGTTCCCCATCGACCAGTGGACCGTCCGGCCATCGCCGCTCCACGCGGGGAACTCGCCTCCGAACTCGGTGACCCTGCGCGCCGGGAACGCGGCGTCGTCGGGATTGGAGACCGAGATCGACGGGGCCTCGGCACCCACCTGCGGAACGGTGACGACATAGAGATCTCGGTTGACCTGCGCGAGCGCCTGGTCCCCACGCGGCGCCATCATCGTCACGCTGGCGCGGTTCGGTTGCGAGGCGCCGGGCCGCGTGTTGCCGGTGATCTTCAGGTGCGACTTGGGGTCGGTGCCATCCCATCGCACCGAGACGAGTCCATCGGCGCCGTGCGACAGGTAGATCCGATCCGGGTCCTGCGTGAAGTGCGGTCGCGAGCGACCCTCGGTCGGTATGACGACCGTGGCCGCGGCTCCCCCCTCGGGCGGATCCGCGGGCACCCAGACGACGTCGTCGGCCGCGCCGGGCGCGAACGGTCCGGTCGCTTCCTGGTAGGCTCGGGTGGGACCCCGAATCGCGGCGACTCGATCACCAACCGGTGACCAGGCGGGCTGCTGATATGTGGCGGCCTGACTCGTGAGCCGTACCGGGTCGCCGTCACCGTTCGCGCGCACCTTCCAGATGTGGCCGCCCTCCGGCTGCCACGAGACGAAGGCGATCCACGCCCCATCGGGCGACCAGCTCGGGTGCGCCTCGGTGGCGTCGAGATCCGTGGCGCGTCGCGGCTCGCCATCCGGCCAGCCCATCACGTAGAGACGATCGAGCGAGGTGAAGGCGAGCCGGTCGGACGTCGGGGAAGGCACGGCATCCCGGATCTGTCGAACCGTGAACGTCGGCGTGTCCTCCACGGCGTAGTCGAAGACTACCTCGGGCCCCATCACGAAGCGCTCATCGACCTGGAACGGGACCGGGACCGGATCGCCGCCGTCCACGGGCAGCCGCCAGATCTTGCCACCGTACGAGGCGACGAGCTCACGCGAGTCGGGTGTGAACGCCATCCCGGGGAGCACGTCCCGGTCCGCGATCGACTCCTTGTCGTCGCGCGTGACGGGATACGCGAGCCAGCGCTCGTCGCCCGACGCGAGATCCCGGATCCGTAGACCGGTTTGGTCGTCGTGCCGCGAGCCGTACACGAGCCAGCGCCCGTCCGGCGAGATGGCCGGCCGGAACGCCGAGCCGTAGCGGGCGGTGCGGCCGAACACGGTGCCGGTCTCTCGGTCGTACATCGAGAGCTGGTACTGGGGGAACGCCGCGTTGTAATCCCAGCTCCGGTTCCGTCCAGCATGCCAGATGTATCTGCCGTCCGGCGTGAACGCGGCCCCTACGGTCTTACGCGCTTCGGGCTCGGGGATGAGGACCTGGCCGCTTCCCCCATCGATGTGGCCGAGCCACAGCTTCACGACGCCGAGCCGCGTGGCCCCCTTCGAGGCCGCGATGTACGTCCCGTCCGGGGCCCACTCCGGCGACAGCCACTGGTTGCCGTTGCCCTTCGTGACCTGCGTCGTGTCGCCGGTCGCGAGCTCGAGCGTCCACAGGTTGTTGCCGCCGCTGCGATCCGACACGAAGAGGAGCGTCTCGCCGTCCGGGCTGAATCGCGGCTGCATGTCGAACGCCATGCCCTCGGTGATCCGCGTCGCCCGGCCCCCCGCGATCGGCACCGTGAACAGGTCGCCCAGGAGATCGAATACGATGGTCCGGCCGTCCGGGCTCACGTCGACGGACAGCCACGTGCCTTCGTCCGTGTCCAGCTGGAACGAGCGCGCCGCCTCGAGCGGTAGGCTCGCCTCCTCCTCATCCGAGTCCTGCCCGACGACCCCGGGCGCGAGAAGCGACGTCGTGAAGGAAACGCCGACGGTGATCGAAGCGACGGCGGAACGGATCGACTTCATTGCGTACACCTCGGGGAAAGGAGCACTCGCTATCGATGAACGAATATATCGTACCGAATCACTGGTGCGTCGGGGTCAGGCGTCACGGATCGCGGAGTCCAGCCACGCGCGGTCCTCGCTCGCGATGTCGGGGTCGACCGGAGCGGCCGGGTCCGCCTCGTCGCGTGCCCCGGCGCCACGCCGGATCCGGGCGACGAACAGGCCTCCCCCCAACGCGAAGGCGAGCGCGGGGCCGAGATACACCCAGAGACTCGCGCCCTCGGCCTTGGGCTGGAGGAGGATCCAGGGTCCGTAGCTCTCGACGAAGTACGCCTCGATCTCTTCGGGCGACTTCCCCTCGATGAGCATCCGGCGGATGACGCCCTGCATGGCCCGCGCGACGCGATCGGGAGACTCGGCTACGGACTGCTGCCGGCACACGGGGCACCGAAGCGTCGCACCGATCTCCGCCGTGAGCGCGTCGATCTCGGCCTCGCGCTCGGGGCCGAGCTCCTGGGTGGCCGGCGGCTCACCCGTAAACGGATCCTCGATCGCTTGAGCCGCGAGCGGGCTTCCGACCCCGATGAGCCCGCCGAGGGCGACGAGCGCGCGGAGTCGCGGGTGGCGTCCCGGCCGACCCCTCATTCCGGTCCGGACGCGGCGTCCGTCGCGGTCTCGAGCAGCTCTACGTCGGCGTCCCTCGGGCCGCGGGCGACCAGCAGCGAGTCGACCTTCCGGGCGACGAGGTCCCAGGTCACCGGCAGGTCGTGCCGGAGCGCCACGACGCCATTGGCCCCGATGAAGAAGGTTTCGGGGACGCCGTAGACCCCGTATCGGATCGCGGTCTCGCTCCCGGGGTCGACGACCAACGGCCAGTCACCCCCGAGCTCCTCGAAGAACCGCTTCCCGCGCTCCGGATCGTCCTGGAACAGCACGCCGACCAGGGCGACATCCTCCGGATCGTAGGTCTCGGCGAGCCGAACCAGCACCGGGTGCTCGTACACGCAGGGCTGACACCACGACGCCCAGAAGTTGACGACGACGACCTT
>JAKSCH010000398.1 GCA_022360695.1 Gemmatimonadota bacterium | reverse complement strand
GCTCGAATGGCAAGGGACTTTTGATGCACCACACTAGTGCGTCCTGATTCCGAGATCGGTGGACATCGACGCCGGATGGTAACCGGCGGCCCGGTCGGAATCGAGCGTGCGGATTGCCTGCGCGCGCTCCGGTCCGCTAGCCTCGTCGCGAATCGGGGGCCGATTCGTCGTTCCGAAGACACTCGAGCGAGGGCGTGTCGTGAAGACATTCGCGTTTTCGAACGGAGATCGAATGCCGGGGGTGGGTCTCGGAACCTGGAAATCCGCGCCCGGCGAGGTGGGGCGCGCCGTACGAGCGGCGATCGAGCTCGGATACCGCCACATCGACTGCGCTCCCATCTACGAGAACGAGCCCGAGGTCGGCGAGGCGATCGCCGGGTGCATCTCCGACGGCATCGTGGCCCGCGATGACCTGTGGGTGACGTCGAAGCTGTGGAACGACGCCCATGCGCGGGACGCGGTGGTCCCGGCGCTCGAGCGGACGCTCGATGACCTCCGGCTCGACTACGTCGACCTGTATCTCATCCACTGGCCGGTCGCGCTCCGGGACCACGTCGCGCTGCCCGAGACCGGGGACGACTTCCTCCCGCTCGCCGAGCGTCCCCTCGAGGACACGTGGCTCGGGATGGAGGAGGTTCGGGCCGCCGGCCTGGCCCGCCATATCGGTGTATCGAACTTCAGCGTCCGGAAGATCGAGGCGCTCCGCGCCGGAGCCGACGTCGCCCCGGAGGCCAACCAGGTCGAGCTTCATCCCTACCTGGCGCAGCCGGCGCTCGTCGAGTATTGCGCCGCACACGACGTCGTCGTGACCGGCTATTCTCCGCTCGGGTCGCGCGACCGGCCCGAACGGCTGGTGGTGGCCGGTGAGCCGGTGTTGCTCGAAGACCCTCTTCTCGAGGCGATCGCCCACGATCACGACGCGACGCCGGCCCAGGTCGCGCTGGCGTGGGCGCTTCGGCGCGGCACGTCCGTCATTCCGAAGTCGGTCCGTCCCGAACGGCTGGAGGAGAACCTCGAGGCCGCGACGCTGACGCTGCGCGAGACCGACATGGACCGACTCGACGGGCTGGATCGTCACAGGCGTTACATCTCCGGCGCCTTCTGGGCCAAGGAGGGGAGCTCCTACACGGTCGAAACGCTGTGGGACGAGTGACCGGCGTCAGAACGTCAGGGTGTGCGAGTACTTGACCATCAGGGTACGCCCGGCCGAAAGCGGCAGCCGCGGATCGAGCCCATTGTCGCGCTCGAGGTTGTACCCCTCGTTGTATACGATCCAGAGATCGGTACCCTCTCGGAAGTGATATCGGAAGCGCGCGTTGAGCGTCGTGAGATCTTCCAGGCTGTTGTATTGAGCGAACGTGCTCACCGAGAGGCGTGTGTCGAACGCGAAGTCGAGCCGAAGTTGACCGAGGTGCGTCGTCGTGGCGATGTCCCGATCCGGAAACTCGATCCGGTTGATGTCGTACCCGAGACCCACCTCCAGATACCGCGACAGGTTCCACGTCGGCTGCGCGCCGAAGCTGTAGCGGGTACCGTCGTAGAAGGTCCCGGCGGAGCCGCTCAGATTCCCCCGGAGCAAACCGCTCCGGGGCAGCTCGAATCGGAGCTGGCCTTCGTGAAACCAGTACTCACCGGGAACGATCGAGAGCTCGGCGATCGAGAACTCCTCCCGGATGCTCTCGAAGGTCGACTGGCTCCCCACGCTGAGGGAGCCTCCGGATCGAAACTCCAGGCGTAGGTCCGGTTGGTAAAGTCGTGATTCCGGCGTGTCGTCTTCGTTCCGGAACAAGTGCCGGGTTTCCCCGCCCAAGGTGATGCTGCGGAACGGACCCGTCTCGCTCGTGAACCACGTGTGGCTGAGCCCCCCCCCGTAGGACGTGAAGTCATCGCGGAGCTGGAACCCGAGTCGCGGTAGGTAGTCGGCCCCCACGCGGCGATACTCTGCACGGTACGACAACCCGCGATCGATGCGACGCTCCCACCGAGCCCGCAGCAGTCCCGCGTCGAGCGCGCTCCGCTCGTCGATCGCCTCGTCGAACGTCTGCGCCCATTGGAGGCTCACGTACTCGTCGCCGAACAGACGCACGTCGGCGTCGAGCCCGTACGCGTAGTTGTCCTCGCCGTCCACGCCGGTCCGCGTGGTCACCATCCCGCCGATCGAGGAGTACGGGTTGAGCACCTGCTGGTTGAGCCGGAGCACACCCATGTTCTCCCCCGGCCGCCCGCCCTGAGACGCGGTCTGCATGTTGAGCAGTCCGAAGTCCAATCCTCCGGCTCGACCCACGAGACGCGCACCGCCGTAGATGCGGACGATCTCACCGTCGTTGAGCCCGATGCGTCGGCTGAAGAAGAGCCGGTCCGTGAAGCCGCCCGTGTTGAAGGCGAACGTGGAGGCGCGCTCCTGGAAGAACTGCCGCTTCTCGGGAAAGAACAGTGCGAAGCGGGTCAGGTTGATCTGCTGATCGTCCGCCTCGACCTGCGCGAAATCGCTGTTGAGGGTGAG
>JAKSCH010000075.1 GCA_022360695.1 Gemmatimonadota bacterium | reverse complement strand
GGACGAACGGGCGGAGGCGCTTCATCGGACTCTCGTTTTCGGGGGTCGCCGTGGGGGTTCCCGACGCCTGGAAAACAGCTACGGCTGCTCTTCTGCTGCCGCGGGCGCCGTGCGATCCGACGGGGGATCGTATCCCAGAGATCGATTGTAGGCGTCGGATCCGCCGAGCGGAATACTCGGTGCGCCGGCCTCGATCGAGACGATCATCTCGCAGCTCACGAGCCGCCCCACAGCAGACGACCAACGACGATCCCGATCCACGCTGCGAGCAGACACCCGACGACGGTCGCGAACACATAGAGCCCCGACCGGAGGATCGCGCCGTCGCGACCGAGCGCGAGTGTCTCGTAGGCGAACGTCGAGAAGGTGGTGAACCCACCGAGCAGACCGACGAAGACGAGCGCCCGGGCTTCGGAACTCAACAGATCGCGGAGCTCGACCGCCATGCCGAGCACGCCGATCGAGAAGCACCCGATCAAGTTGGCCGCGAGCGTGCCGGCCGGGGCCAGCGCGGCGGGTACGGCACCCTGGATCCACGCCCCGAGCGCGTACCGGCCGATCGAGCCGACCCCGCCGCCGAGGCCGACCCAGAGGACGTTGGAGAGCGCGCTCACCCGTCAGCGGGACGCGTGCCAGGCGGCGAGCGCCTCTCGCTCCCGCTCGCGCGACATCCCGGCGTTCCGGTTCTCGCGCTCCTCGGCCGGTCGCGTCTTGTCCCACTCGAGCGTGTCGTGCGCCGTCTGGGCGAGCGGCCGGTACGTGAGCCCGGCGGCCCAAGCGCGCTCGAGGCTCACGTACATCAGCGGGTCGCCCGGCATCCAGGCGGGGACGTCGGACCACGGCTGGAGCCCCTGCGCCTGGAGGAACTCCTCGGACACCCAGGTGAACTCGACCGGGCTCGAGGTCACGGCGCGGACGCCGTGGAGCATCTCCGCCATCGACATCCGCGACGCGGGTCCGGTGGCGTTGAAGTCGCCCATGGTGCCGTCCTCGGCCAACCGCACGATCCACTCGGTCAGATCGCGCTGGTCGATGACCTGGTTCGCGTGCTCGGGGTTCCCGGGCGCGAGCACCTCGCCCCCCTCGTCGATCCGGACGGGCCAGTACGTGAACCGATCCGTCTGGTCTCCGGGGCCCACGATCAGTCCGGGCCGGACGACGGTCGTCCGACCGGGAAACGCCTCGTGCGCGATGTTCTCGCTGAGCGCCTTGGTCAGGCCGTAGTGCGCTTCGTCGCCGTCGGTCCAGCCGTCGGGCGGGGTGAACCGCCGCGCGTCCTCATCGAGCAGCGGCTCGCGCATGACGTCGTTCGGCCGACGCCCGGGCGCCCCCTCGCCCCCGTACGCGGAGATCGAGGAGACGAACACGTAGTGCTCGGCCGCATCTTGAAGGAGCGCCGTCGTGAGCTGGACCCACCGGTAGTCGCGCGCGTTGTTGTCGAGCACGACGTCCCAGGTCCGTCCTTCGAGCGCGCTAAGATCGTTGTTTCGGTCGCCGACGAGCTGTTCGACATCCGGAAGGTCGGCCTGCGCCCGGCCGCGGGTGAAGATCGAGACCTCGTGCCCGCGCTCGACCGCGGTGCGGACCATGTGCGGCCCGATGAACCCGGTCCCGCCGAGCACGAGCATCCGCTTCGGGTTCCGCGCGACCCGCGCGGGGCGGTCTTCGCGGGCGTCCGGCCACAGCGGGCGTTCCGACCCGTCCGAGGCCTCGAGACGATCGCCGAGCCTCGGCGACAGCGCGAGGCCAGCGCCCGCGACGCCGACGGAACGGAGGAAGTCTCTACGCGTGGTCGAGGCGGCGCGTGGGGTCTCGGGCGTCACGGATCGGTCCTATGGAGAGCGGCGTTCGTCGTCGGTCGCGGGCTTCCGCGGCCGCGGGTCCGTGACGATGCGTACGCCGTCGGCCGGTTCGCCAGTCACTGCCTGGGTGAGCGGGGCACGAGCTCGAGCGGTCGGCGGCCTACGATCGTCGCACCCGACGGCTCCGCCCCCGACGTTGGGCGAGGGTGCGCGACGACGGCGGGGGTCGGCAGTTTGGGTGATTCCAGGCCGTCACCCAGAGGATAATCTCCGTCATGCCCCGAAGCCGATCCCTCCGCCGCCCCATCCGGACCGCCGTGCTCACGGTCGCGGCGTGGTGCGCATCGGTAGGTCCTGCGGCCGGGCAGGAGACCCCGCGTTTCCACCGAGCGATGGATGTCGAGCGCGTCCTGCCGCAGAGCTCGGCGTACGACATCCTCGAGGATCGAGCCGGGTTCCTCTGGTTCGCGACGCGCGAAGGCCTGGCGCGCTGGGACGGATATCAGGTCCGCACCTGGAAGCACGATCCCTTCGATGAGGCGTCGCTGCCGGGGAACGTGATCCGTCGCGTCGTCCAGGACAGCGCCGGCGACATCTGGGTCCACGCGCGGAACTACCTGGACCTGAGCATCGGCGTGGCTCGGTTACATGCCCCCGCCTACGACCGAGTCACGCGCTACGGACTCAAGTACGGGTGGCCGGCGGTCACCCCCGAGGGGGCGCTCCTCATCGTCGACACCGACAGCGTGTATGCGTTCGACCACGTCCGCGGGACGCTTCGCTCGTTGATTCCCCGGCTCAGCCCGACGCCTACGATGGCGGCCGCCACGACGCGCGACGGGGTCCTCTGGATCGGGACCGGACTCGGGCACCTCGAGGCCTGCGATCTGAGCGCCGGGTGCCGTGCCGTCCCGTGGGTGGGGGTGCCGGACGGTATCACGTACGAGCGGCCCAACGTGTTCGGAACGCTCCTCGAAGACCTCGACGGGACGGTATGGGTCGGCGGGAGCACGACGCTGGCGCGCCTCACGCCCGAACGCGACGGGGTCGAGCCGATCGCGGGCTGGTCCGAGGACGTGGGCGGCTATGTCTCCGATCTCACGCGCGACCGGGAGGGGGCACTTTGGATCCTGGGTGAGAACGGGGTCGTTCTCGCCGATCCGTTCCGCCGCGTCTATGAGCCGTACCGGCTCGAAACGCTCGGCGAGGACACGCGGAACACGGCCCCCACGCGGATCCTGGGCGATCGGGCCGGCACGGTGTGGGTGGCTACGGTCTACGGTCTGTACCGACACGAGCCGCGGGTCGCCACGTTCGGCCACCTCGAGTACGACCCACGCGATCCGGCGAGCCCGAGCTCCGGCCTGGTCGTCTCGCTCCTCGAGGACCGGTCCGGCGCGCTCTGGGTCGGGACGATCGACGGCGGTCTCAACCGGCTCGATCCGGTCCACCGGCGGGCGGCCCGCTTCCGATATGACCCGCGCGATGGACGCACGATCCCGAGCGATATCGTGTGGGCGCTCACCGGGGACGCGTCCGGTCGCGTGTGGGCCGGGACCGATGGCGGTCTCGCGGGCTACGATCCCGATACGCGCTCGTTCACGCGCCACTTCATCGATCCCTCCGGTGCCGAGGTCACACCGATCGTCCGGAACTCGGTGCCCGAGCTCGTCGCCGCCGGGGACGGCGCGCTCTGGGGGACGTGTCTCGACCACTGTGACGATGCGCTGATCCGCTTCGACCCCGAGGCGATGACGTCGGAGATCGTCCCGTTCGACGGTCTCGGCTACCCGGGGTACCTCGGCGCGATCGATGAGGAACGGCTCTTCGTCGGCTCCGATCGAGGCCTGTTCACGGTGGACCTCGCGACGCGGACGCTCAAGCGGTTCGACGAGCTGTTACCCGACGCGCCCGACGGCGCGGTCATCGACGGGGCGCTCTCGTACCACGTGGGTCGGGCCGGCGACTACTGGATCGGAGCGAACACCGGGCTCTATCGCTTCGGTCCCGACGGGGCGCGACACGGCCGGTACACCGATGCGGACGGACTGCCGAGCAGCACCGTATACGGAATCCTCGAGGACGAGGGCGGTCGCCTGTGGCTCTCGACGAACCGAGGTCTCGCATCGCTCGATCCCAGGGCACCGGTCGGTCAGCAGATCCGCGTCTACGATCACACGACGGGGCTCCGGAACACCGAGTTCAACCGCAACGCGTTCGCGCGCGGCGCGGACGGCACCTTCTACTTCGGGGGTGATCGCGGGATCACGTACTTCGATCCCGAAGCCGTGCGCGGGAACCCGTATCGACCGCCGATCGCGTTCACGGCGCTCCACCGCTCGACGAGCGAAGGGACCCGTACGCAACTCGATGTCGGCGGAGCCGACGTCCGGATCGCGCCGGATGACTACACGTTCACGTTCGAGTTCGCGGCGCTCAGCTATCGAAACCCCCACCAGAACCGATACCGCGTGATGCTCGAGGGCTTCGATCCGGATTGGCGCGACTTGGGCGTGCAGAACGAAGCCACCTACACGAGCGTGCCTCCCGGTCGCTACACGTTCCGCGTGCGCGCTTCCAACGACGATGGTCTATGGAACGAGGAGGGGATCTCGGTGCCGGTCGTCGTCGAGCCCTGGTTGTGGCAGACCACCTGGTTTCGGATCTCGACCGCGCTCGTCGTGATCGGTCTGATCGGCTTGGCCGCATGGTACGCCGCGCAAGTCCGCTACCGCGGCGAGCTCGCGGCGCTTCGCGCTTCGCAGGCGCTCGAGCGCGAGCGGACCCGCATCTCACGCGACATGCACGACGAAGTCGGGGCGAACCTCACCGAGATCGCGATCCTGAGCGAGATCGCCCAGCGTTCGTCGAACGGCTCCGATGCGACGCTGCTCGAGAAGATCGCGAACAAGTCGCGGGCGACGGTCGATTCGATCGGCCAGATCATCTGGGCGATCAATCCGGCCTACGACCAAGGGGACCGCTTTGCGGCGCGGCTCCGCGAGTACGCGGCGGAGCAGCTCGAGAGCATGGGCCTCGACGGCGAGCTTCGGTTCCCGGGTCCGGGTTCGCTCCCCTCGTTGACGGCAGAGTCCCGGAGAAGCGCGTTCCTCATCCTCAAGGAAGCGCTCACCAACGTTTCGAAGCATGCGGACGCCGGGCGCATCGATGTCGCGCTCGAGATCGAGCGGAGCCACCTGCGTCTCACGGTGCGGGACGACGGCGATGGGTTCGAAAGCGGCGAGATCCGAACGGGCGAAGGGCTCCGAAACATGCGCGCGCGAGCCGAGGACATCGGCGGGCGCCTGTCCGTACGAAGCGGACCAGGGGAAGGGACCGAGATACGGCTCGATGCTCCGATCGCTTCCCCCACGACGATCGGGCCGAGCTGAGATGAGTGCCGGGAGCGCCCGTCCCATCCGCGTCGCGCTGGTCGAAGATCGCGAGGACGTCCGGCAGGGGCTCGATTATCTGATCGACGGTTCGGACGGTTTCCGGTCGGTCGGCGCGTTCGGAGCCGCCGAGCCGGCGCTCGAGGCGTTCGAACGGCTCGAGGTCGATGTCGTGCTCATGGACATCGGGCTCCCCGGCATCTCGGGGATCGAAGCATCCCGCATGATCCGGGACCGGTGGCCGAGCATCCAGATCATGATGCTGACCGTGTACGAAGACGACCAACGGATCTTCGAGTCGCTCGAGGCGGGCGCCACGGGCTACGTGCTCAAGAAGACGCCACCCGCGGAGCTGCTCGAGAGTATCGCGTCGCTCCACGCGGGCGGGTCACCCATGTCGGGCGCGATCGCGCGTCGTGTCGTCGAGACGTTCCACACACCGGGACCGCGCGAGGACGAGACCGCGTCGCTCACGCCCCGCGAGCGCGAGATCCTCGAGCTGCTCGCCCAAGGACACCGCTACCGGGAGATCGCGGCGGAGCTCTCGATCAGCTACGACACGGTGCGGACGCACATCCGACACATCTACGAGAAGATGCAGGTGCGGTCGCGAACCGAAGCGACCGTGAAGTACCTGACCGGATCGTCGCGTCCCGATTCGAGCTGAGTCCACGCGCGGCTCCGTCCGAGACCGTTCTCGCGTAGGCCCCGCGCTGCGCCCGGAATCACCCTTTTTGCCGATACCGCGACGTCCGGCGCTCGCCCATCGTTCGGCGTCTTCAACCGAAGGAGCAACGATGCGTACGACGCTGGCTCTATTCCTGGGGCTCGGCCTCTCCGCCTGTGGCGGGTCCGACGACACGAGCGAAACGTCCGACACGGCGGTCGTGATCGAGGCCGACGACCCCGAAGACGGGGGACGAGAAACCCGCGATCGCGATGAGATGCCGACGCCCGACAGCCCGCGCGAGTTCGTCCGGGCCTACGAGACGCTCCTCGGTGACATGACCGAGAGCCTGCGTGAGATCGAGACGCCCGAGGAGGCGCGAGAGCTCGCCGCCGACTTCGCGGCCGACGTCGAGCGCATGCAAGAGCTCGGCGACCAGTTCGAGGGAGAAAACGGGATGGTGCTCGCCACGGCGTATGCGGCGCGCGCCGCCGAGCTGAGCCTTCTCAACCGCGACCTCATGCTCGAGATGGTGCGCATCCAAGCCGATCCGGACATGGCCGAGGCGTTCAACGAGGCTTTGGTGGCGTTCGAGAGGGGCAATTGAGCCGCCATCGAGCGCGCGCGGTCGTGGTCGGTATCGCAGTCGGGTGCCTGCTCGCCGGGTCGCCGCTCTTCGCGCAGGAGGAGGAGACGCCGGTCCGCATCGATTACCTGACGTTCGCGCAGGGGGCGATCTCGCTCGCGATCGGTGGTCCCGGTGCCGAGGTCGAGCGACCGCCGCACCACCACCATCAGCTCCATTGGATCGATGGCAACCCGTTGCCGCGCGGGTTCATCGCGACGTCGGATCTCGATATCAGCACCGAGTTCACCTACCAGCTCCCCGCGCTGACCACGTTCGATCGTCTCGCCGTCCCGAACGTCCTCGAGGTCCCGAGTCCCGGCACCACGTTCACGCGCTACGTCGAGGTGCATGGTTCGTCGGTAGGCCACGACGAAGGCTACGAGCTGCTCGCGTCCGGCGAGCTGTCGACGCACCAGCGAAGAGGCGAAGTCACGGAGCTCACGATCGCCGCGACACCCGCCGTGCGGTGGGTCAAGCTGGTGCTCCGGGGCGGGATCGAGAACCTGAACCCGGACCAGATGGGGTTCGAGTTCAGCGAGATCATCGGAAACGGCACCCAGGAGCCCAAGCCGTTCGCGGAGAACTTCACGGGCGCATGGTCGGGGCGTCGCGAAGCCAACATCGAGCTCGTCCAGGACGGCCCGGTCGTCACCGGCTGTTACGATCGACAGGGTCTCTTGGAGGGGACCATAGACGGGAATCTCCTCCGCGCGCACGGCGTCGATCAGGGCCGGGCGAAGACGCCGAGCGTGTTCATCCTCACCGTGCTCGACAACGGTCGGCTCACGGGCGTGCGCTCGACCAACGGCGGTCCGTTCGGGATCTACACGGGCCCCCCCGTGGACGATGTCGAGAACCTCGACTGCCTCACGCCACCCCAGCCGCTCGGCTGCGGCTCCACCGTGTATGGGATCAGCTTCGACTTCGACTCCGCGACGATCAACACCGAGTCCGAAGAGGTGCTGTCGAAGCTCTACGAGGGTCTGTCGGGCGACGAGTCCGCCGAGATCCTGATCAAGGGACACACCTCGAGCGAAGGCTCCGATTCCTACAATCAGGCGCTGTCGGAGCGACGCGCGCAGGCGGTCGTGGACGACATGGTCCGGCGCGGGATCGAGGCCGGCCGGATGCGCGCCGTCGGCATCGGTGAGGGCGAGCCGATCGCGAGCAACGACGACGAGGCGGGTCGCTCGCTCAACCGCCGGGTCGAGATCGAGTGTCGTTGACCCGACGTCAAAGACGCTGAAGGTCGAACGTGAACCCTGCGTTCAGCTTTTCGTCCTCGCCGCTGCGTTCTCCACGAGCCTCCGTGCGCAGAGCGGGGGGACGGGAATGCGCCGCACCACGATGCGAGCCCGGAGAGGCGCTTGCAGCGTCACCTCGTTGATCGCAATGAGAGCTACCGCGAGAGACTTGCGGCAACTAGTGTGGTGCATCAAAAGTCCCTTGACCACCGAGAGTGGTGAGGCGCCCGCTCGCCAAG
>JAKSCH010000005.1 GCA_022360695.1 Gemmatimonadota bacterium | reverse complement strand
GCCGTCCGCGCTCGCAAGCTCATGCCTCACCCGCCAGCTCGACGCTCGGAGTGGCCGCCTCCTCGGGAGCGTCGAGCTGGAAGAACTCCCATTCGTGGAAGCCGAACGGCTTGGCCAGCAGCAGATCGGGGAAGGACTGCACGCGGGTGTTGAGATCGCGAACCACCGCGTTGTAGTAGCGCCGGGCGTTCTGGACGCCGGTCTAGAGCTCCTCGAGCGATCCCTGGAGATCCGTGAAGCCCTCGACCGCCCGGAGCTGCGGGTAGGCTTCGGAGAGCGCGAACAGCTTGCCGAGCGCCGCGCCGAGCATGCCCTCGGCCGCACCCTGCTCGCCGGGACCCTGAGCCGTCATCGCGCGGTTCCGCGCCTCGATCACGCCCTCGAGCGTCTCCTTCTCGTGCTCCGCGTACCCCTTCACGGTCTCGACGAGATTCGGGATCAGGTCCCAGCGGCGCTTGAGCTGGACATCGATGTCGGCCCACGCGCTGTCCGCCCGCACGCGGAGCCGTACCAGGCTGTTGTACATGCCGGCGACGATCACGGCGATCACGCCGAGGACGATCAGGAACCACATCGCTCTGTCTCCTTGTCGGGGCCGCGCGTATCGCCACAAACGGCCCGGAGAGTCCATGGGTGTCAATACATACCCGCGTCCCGACCCGAGCCTCAGCCCGTCCTTCCGAGCCGGCGGATGATCTCGAACTCCTTCTTCGAGACCGGCATGACGGACAGGCGCATCCCGCGGCGGAGCACGTTGATGTCCTCGAGCCCGGGCGTCTCCTTCATCATGTCCCGCGTCACCGGGGTCTCGAAGGTCTCGACGTACTTGAAGTCCGGGCACCACCACCGCGGGTCGTCGGGATCCGACTTCTCGTCGTAGTACTTGCTTTTCGGGTCGAACTGCGTGGAGTCCGGGTGGGCCGGCCCCGCCACCTCCGCGATCCCGAACACGCCGAGCGGCTTGGCGTTCGAGTGGTAGATCAGGATCTTCTGACCCTTCTTCATCCGATCCCGCATGAAGTTCCGAACCTGGTAGTTCCGCACCCCGTCCCACTCCGTCTCGCCATCGCGCTCCAGGTCGTCGATCGAGTACACGTAGGGTTCGGTCTTCGCCAACCAATAGCCGGTGATCTCGATGGGCATCGCGGAGCGTCTCCTGTGGAGCGGATCGGTTCGTCGGAGTAGAATGCGCCGGCGCGTCGCGACCGGGGCCGGAATGTAGGGTTAGAGCGACGACTCGACGAACGGGCGCGGGGGCCCGCTGCGGTCCGCGATCGTGCGCCGGACGGGCGCGGCCGAGGGACGCGGCGAAAACCGGGCAGGGAGGTGCCGTGAGCGCTTTCGAGATCGCGGTTTCGGTGCGCACGTACGAGCTCGACATGCTCGGGCACGTGAACAACGCCGTCTATCTCAACTGGCTGGAGCAGGGTCGCTTGGCGGCGATGGAAGCGTGCGGCTACGCGGTCCGGAGCCTCAAGCAGGACTGGCTGACGAACATCGTGCGCATCGAGGTCGATTGGAGGCAGGCGACGCATTACGGGGACGACCTGGTGGTGACCACATCGCTCGAGTCGGTCGGGACGACGAGCTTTCGGCTCCGCGGCGACGTACTCCGGCTCCCCGACCGCGAGATCGTGGCGACGTCGCTGGCCGTGCTAGTTTGGCTCGATGACGAGGGGCGTCCGTCACCGCTCCCGACGGACTTCGAGACGCGGTGGCGACGTGGGCCGCGCGACGACGGCGCTCGCACCCAGGGAGGCACATGAAGATTCCGCTCTATCAGCTCGATGCGTTCTCCGCCAAGCCGTTCGCGGGAAACCCGGCGGCCGTCTGTCCGCTCGACGAATGGCTCGAGGATGAGACGCTCCAGCGGATCGCCGCCGAGAACAACCTCTCGGAGACCGCGTTCTTCGTAGGCCGGGACGATGGCTACCACCTCCGCTGGTTCACGCCCGCGGCCGAGGTGGATCTCTGCGGCCACGCGACGCTGGCGTCCGCGTGGGTCATCCTCAACCTCCTCGACGGCGGCGAGGACGAGGTGAGCTTCGAGACGCGGAGCGGTGAGCTGGGGGTCGCGCGCGGCGACGACGGCTTTCTCGTCATGGATTTCCCCTCCAAGCCCGCGGAGCCCAGAGAGGCGCCCAGAGCGCTCATCGAGGGGCTCGGCGCCGAGCCGGTCGAGACCTTGGCCGCGGATCGGGACTATTTGATCGTCTACGAGACCGAGGACGATGTCCGGAAGCTGAAGCCCGATTTTCTCCGGCTGCGCGGTCTCGATCGGCTCGGGATCATCGTCAGCGCTCCGGGCACGGGCTCGGACTTCGTATCACGCTTCTTCGCGCCCAGCGTGGGTGTGCCGGAGGATCCCGTGACGGGGTCGGCGCATTGCACGTTGGTCCCGTTCTGGGCCGATCGGCTCGACCGGGGGGACGGGTGGCTCGAAGCGCGTCAGATCAGCGCGCGTGGCGGACGGCTCCGCTGTCGCGACCGAGGCTCACGCGTCACGATCGGCGGACAGGCGGCGCTCTACCTCACCGGATCGATCGAGATCTAGACGCGGGACCGTCGCTCGCCCGCCCGGTCTCGGCGGCGCGCCCGGTGACCCGGGCGGTCGATCTTCCGTCTACCCGATAGCCACGACGACGGCCCCTTCCCGGAGGGGCCGATCCGCGGATGTCTCGTCCACGGGCGGCCGGCACCGCCAATCGGGGGCGAGCATCGAGCTTTCGGAGGACAGCCATGTTCACGGACGTACGAAGATGCGGGATCCGGATCCTGGGGACGGTCATCGCCGTCGCCGCGCTCGCGGCCTCGGCTCCGACGGGCGTCGACGCGCAGCGTCACGGAGGCCACGTGCACGGCGAGGATCGACACGAGCACGAGGACGATTACTACGACGACTACCGCCGGCTGCGGTGGGAGGTGGGCGGTGGGTTCTCCGTGATGTCGCCGCGCGGCGCCTTCTCGGATTTCGTGGGGGATGGGTACGGCTTCAACGTCAACGCGACGGTCGGGCTCGAGCCCACGAACGCGATCGGCATGCGGTTCGAAGCAGGGTACATCAACTACGGCTCGGAACGGTTCGGCGTCCCGGTGTTCCCGCAGACAGGTCGGATCGTGGCGGACCTCACGACCCGCAATAACATCGGGTACGCCGGGATCGGACCCCAGTTCCAGATTCCGTACGGCCCGATCCGTCCCTACGTCAACGGGTTCGTCGGGATCGGCTATTTCTTCACGGAGAGCTCGATCGGCGGGGGGTATCCGTACGACTTCGGCGGGTTCGGTAGCACGCTGAACTTCGACGACGCCAGTCTCGCCTACGGCGTCGGCGGAGGCGCGTCGTTCCGGATCGGCAACGGACGGGCGCCGATCTATCTCAAGCTGGACGCGCAGTACCGGCGTCATGGCGAGACGGAGTACCTGACCGAGGGCGACATCGTCGACGACGGGCTCGGCGGGGCGACGATCTACCCCGTCCTCTCGGACGTCGACTTCCTGCTCTTCAACGTCGGGGTGTCGGTCGGCTTGTAGCTCACGGACGGCGACGGTCGGGCTAGGGCTGCGCTTCGATTCGGGACACCGTCCCGCCGAGGTCGATCACGTACAGCTCGCCCGCGCCGTCCACGCCGAACGACGACACGTTGCCGAGGTTGCCGATGTTCCAGGTCGTGCGATCCGTGATCGAGCCCTCGGACACCACGCGGAAGCTGCGCAGGAAGCCACCGCAGAAGTCCGAGTAGAAGTAGTGACCCTGGATCTCGGGGATGGCGGATCCGCGATAGACGTAGCCGCCCGTGACCGAGCAGTTCGCGCCGGTGTTCTCGTACTCCTCGACGGGAAGCGTCAGCCCGGTCATGTCGCAGTTCGTGCTGGGCTCGAAACAGGTGGAGCCCTCCATCGTGTCCCAGCCGTAGTTCACGCCGGCTCGATCCAGCGGCACGGCGTTGACCTCCTCGACGGTACCCTGTCCGACATCGGCGACGTAGAGAAACCCGCCGGTCGGGTCGAAGCTCGAGCGCCACGGGTTGCGGACGCCGTACGCCCAGATCTCGTCTCGACCGCCGCCACCGACGAACGGGTTGTCGGTCGGGATGGCGAACGGATCGCCCCCGTCGACGTCGAGCCGGAGGATCGACCCGAGTAGCGTGCCTGGATCCTGCGCGTCGTCATCGGGGTCGCCGCCACCGCCGCCGTCGCCGAGGAACACGTAGAGCATCCCGTCGGGCCCGAACTGGAGCTGACCGCCGTTGTGGTTCGTCCGGGGCTGGTCGATCTCGATGATCGGCTTCGCCGACGCCGGTTCGAGGGCGTTCGGATCCGCCGACACCGTATAGCGCTCGACGCGCGTGTCGCCTCCCGGGTCCGTGTAGTTCACATAGGCGAACCCGTTCGACGCGTACTGAGGGTGGAACGCGAGATTGAGCAGACCGCCCTCGGACGTGTTGTCGACCTGTCCGGTGAGATCGAGGAACGGTGTCGCGAGAAGCTGACCGCCCGCATCGACGATCCGTATGCGCCCGGTCTGCTCGACGATGAACAAGCGCGGGTCGCCGGCCGGCGTCGTCAAGTACAGCGGTGCGGACAATCCGCTCGCGACGGTGGTCGTGGTCAGTTGGACCCCGCCCGGCGGCGGTGGCGGCGGTGGGGGTGGGAGGGCAGGGTTCGTGGCCGACGAGCAGGCCACAGCGCTCGTCAGCGCGAGCGTGGCCCACAGCCCCCGCATCCCACGAATCGATGTCCGCTCGTCCCGCTCGCGTACCGACGCCATGTCACCACCTCCCTGATGCTCGAACGGGTCGCCTTCTTTCGAAGACGACCCGCCGAACGTTCGCATGCGCATACGCACTCAACCCCGTGCGCCTATTCGGTGTTCCGGTACGCTTTCATCAATACGTCCGCGACTTCGGGTCGCGTGAACTCGGCCGGCGGGCGTTCGCCGTTCGAGAGCATCTCCCGAACTTTGGTTCCCGACAGGAAGACGCGCTCCTCGGGCGAGGACGGGGTCGTCTTGTTCGAGGCCATCTGACCCGTGCGCTTGCACCAGAACGCGTGCTCGAACTTGAGCGGGACGATCCCGAGCAGATCCGTGTCGACCTCGTCGAAGATCTCCTGCGCGTCGTAGGTGCCGTAGTAGTCGCCGACGCCCGCGTGGTCGCGCCCCACGATGAAATGGGTGCAGCCGTAGTTGCGTCGGATGATGGCGTGGAAGATCGCTTCCTTCGGACCCGCGTACCGCATGGCCGCCGGGAGAACGCTCAGCAGCACGCGGTCCCCGGGATAGTAGAGATCGAGGATCGTCCGATAGCACTCCATCCGGATGTCGGCCGGGATGTCGTCGGATTTCGTCTCGCCCACGAGCGGGTGGACGAGCAGCCCCTCGACGATCTCGAGCGCGCACTTCTGGAGGTACTCGTGCGCGCGGTGGATCGGGTTCCGCGTCTGGAAGGCGACGACCGTCCGCCACCCCGCCTCGTCGAACGCCGCGCGCGTCTGCGCCGGCGTGAGGTTGTCGGCCGGGAAGCCCGAGATGTCTCCTTCGTAGACGTACGAGACGGGGCCGGCGACGTAGCGGGATCCCAGCGCCCGAATCGCCGCGACGCCCGGGTGCGCTTCGTCTTCCGTCCCGTACACCTGACGCGACTCGCGCTCCAGGTCCCGGTCGTAGATCTCCGTCACGTCGACGATGGCCGCCACATCCCCCTCGGCGGTCACCAGGGCGACACGATCGCCGGGCGCGACCGAAGCCTCTTCCTCGGAGGAGATCGGAAGCACGACCGGGATCGACCACGGCAGCCCGTTCTCGAGCGTCATTCGATCGAGCACGGCCTCGTAGTCGGCCGAGCTCATGAACCCCTCGAGCGGCGACAGCGCGCCGACCGAGATCAAGTAGAGATCGGCCAAGATCCGCGAAGGGATCTCGATCCTGGGTAGGGAAGCGGCCTCTGCGAGCAGTCGTGTCCGCGCCTCGCCCGTCACGACTCGATCGACGAGCGTTCCACCATAGGGCGCGATCGGACCCGCCACCTCCGCCACCACCGCACGTTCAGCCGCCCCTTTGGGCGACTCCGTCACGATCGTCTCTATGTTCCCCCCTCAGCCGCCGACGGCGTGGAGCCGTGGCTCGTTCGAGATGTATCCGTTGTCGCGGAGGAACTCCATCACCTGCTCCGCGCACGCGTCGACATCGTGGATGTTCGTTTCCACCGTCAGCTCGGCGACCTCGGGTAGCTCGTACGGCGCGTCGATTCCGGTGAAGTTCGGGATCTCGCCGGCGCGCGCCTTCTTGTAGAGACCTTTCGGATCGCGCGCTTCGCACACCTCGACGGGGCACGACACGTGGATCTCGACGAAATCGGTGGGTCGGTTGACGAGCGATCGCACGCGATCCCGGTCCCGCCGGTACGGCGAGATGAACGCGGTGAGCACGAGCGCTCCGGATTCCGCGAACAGCTTCGCGACTTCGCCGACCCGGCGGATGTTCTCCATCCGGTCGTCCGGCGTGAAGCCGAGGTCTCCGTTGAGACCGTGTCGGATGTTGTCCCCATCGAGGACGTACGAGAAGTAGCCGTGCGCGAACAGTCGCTTCTCGACCTCGACGGCGAGCGTGCTCTTGCCGCTCGCCGACAAACCCGTGAACCAGAGCACCGCACCTCGGTGCCCGCGACGCTCCTCGCGCGCCTCCCGCGTGACCGCACTGTCGTGCCAGGTCACGTTCTCGGAGCGTTTCCGCTCCGCGCTGTCCTTCTGGTCGCTCACTGCGTTTCCTCTCCCGGTGCTCGCTCCCGGCCGACGAACATCGGCCGCGTGATCTCCCGCACCCGCTCCCGGGCGTGTTCCCACGCGGCGGGTGTGGCGGCGAAGATCCCTCCCCGCTGCCGCGGGTCCGGATCGCCGTACGAGAGCGGCGAGCCCGAGCAGTCCGTCACCCGACCTCCCGCGCCTCGAAGCACGGCCTCCGGAGCGCAGGTATCCCACTCCTTGAGGTACGGGACGGGGTGGACGTAGAGGTCCGCCGCATCCCGCGCGACAAGTGCACACTTTATGCCAACCGAGCCCGAGATCACTTCGTCGATTTCACCGAGCTCCGCGGCCAAACGGGCGAGGCGCTCGTCGGGGTGGGACCGGGATCGCACGAAGCGGATCGGCGTCCGCAGCGGCGCGTCGGGCGCGACTCGCAGCGTCTCCGCGGACCAGTCGTCGCCGCTCGCCGACAGCGCCCACGCGCCCTCGCCCACGACCCCGGCGAACACGCAGTCGATCGCCGGCTGAAACACGGCGCCGAGAGCCGCCGCGCCATCGGTGGCGAGGCCGACCATCACCGAGAACTCGCCGTTCCGGGCGATGAACTCCTTGGTGCCGTCGAGCGGGTCGACCACCCACAATCGGCCCTCCGCGCCGCCGTCCGTCGGCGGCGGCGATTCTTCGCTCAAGACACGGTCGTCGGGCCGCTCCCGCCCGAGAACGGCCAGAATCGCGCGGTTCGCCGCGTGATCGGCGGCCGTGACGGGGTCGTTCGCGCCCTTCTGCTCGATCTCGAGCTTCCCG
>JAKSCH010000482.1 GCA_022360695.1 Gemmatimonadota bacterium | reverse complement strand
TCTAGTGTGGTGCATCAAAAGTCCCTTGACCACCGAGAGTGGTGAGGCGCCCGCTCGCCAAGACGCGAGAACGAAGGCGTAGCCATAGCTACGTCGAGATCGAGCAACGACGGCGAGCGGG
Source organism: Gemmatimonadota bacterium (assembly GCA_022360695.1). Classification (GTDB taxonomy): domain Bacteria; phylum Gemmatimonadota; class Gemmatimonadetes; order Palauibacterales; family Palauibacteraceae; genus Palauibacter. Next base: position 10,631 of record JAKSCH010000482.1, on the reverse strand, counting down.
ATGCATCGCCGCTCGAATGGCAAGGGACTTTTGATGCACCACACTAGTGCCAGCCCATGGCAAGGGACGTTTGATGCACCACACTAGTCCTGAGCCGACTCGCCCGCCGATCGGACGGGCTTCGACCACGTCGGGATGGCCGCGTGGCTGGCGATGCGCCCCGGAGCCGGTGGACCCGGTGCGATGGAGCTCGACGCGAAGGCCTCGACCTCGGCGAGCGTCCACCAGCACCACGTCCGACCGTCCACCGCGACGACCACGAACGGATAGCCCAACCGTCGTGCGGTCGCGATGTCCGTCTCCGACAGGACGCACAACCGCTGCGCCCTCCGGGCCGCCGACAGGGTCGCGCGAACGGTACGCGCGGGCCCGACCGACGGCGGGTGGTTGTGCCACGAGGCGAGCGTCCCGGGAGGACACGGATCGAAGGACGATCGCGTAGGGCTCGACTCGCGCGGTGTGGGCATGTCGAACGTGCTCGCGAACGCCGTGTCGCCCCTTACGCGACCGTCGAGACAGAGGACGATCTCGTTGTGGAGTCCGGCCGCCAGGGTTTGCAGACGCGCCAGCAACTGCGGCTCCACGACGAGCTTCGTCGGATCCTTCGAAGCCAGGTGCCGCTCGGCCGCCACCCCGAGGAGCAGACCGCAAGCGGCGACCCCGAAGCCGCGCGCGAACGACGCGCGGCGCCCCCGGCCTCCCTGTCGTGCCCTCATGTGCGGCTCCCCAGGTCCGTCTCCACCCCGTCCGAGAACGGCACGATCCGGGCCGGCGTCAGCGCGTGGTCATCGGCGACGCTCGCGGGCGGGCCGCGGAGGGGACGCGACCCAAGGGCTGTACGGGGCGGATACCCGGCAGGATCGAGCTCCGCACCGCTCGTGAGCGCGAGCGGACGGGCGCCGGGCGGGCGGGGCTCTGGCAGATCCGAGACAGCGCTCGGCAAACTGCCAGGTGCGATTCGATATACGGTCGGCGCCGCGCGGCATCGCTCCGCCGCTCGCCGCGATCATGGGCCCGGCAGGACTCGAACCTGCGACCTTGGGATTATGAGTCCCCTGCTCTAACCAGCTGAGCTACGGGCCCGCACGGGGATCATAACGTCCCGAAGAGTCGATCGCCCGCGTCGCCGAGCCCGGGCAGGATATACCCGCGGTCGTCGAGCTCGCGGTCCAGGACCGCCGCGAACACGGGCACGTCGGGGTGATCGCGCGCCAGGCGGCCGACCCCCTCCGGCGCCGCGACGATGCACATGAGCTGGATCGAGACGGCGCCGGATCGCTTGAGGTAGCCGATCGCGGCGCTCGCCGAGCCACCCGTGGCGAGCATGGGATCGGTCACGACGAAGTGACGATGCTCCGCGTTGGGCGGGATCTTGTAGTAGTAGTCGGACGGCTCGAGCGTATCGTGCTCCCGCTCGAGACCGATGTGCCCCACCCGCATGGTCGGGAGGAGCCGCATCACGCCCTCCACCATGCCGAGCCCCGCGCGAAGGATGGGAATCAGCGTCATGCGATCCCCATCGACGCGGGCTCCGGTCGTGGCCTCGAGCGGCGTCCGGACGTCGCGCGTCTCCGACGGCAGATCGGCGGTCACCTCGTACGCCATGAGCATGGCGATCTCGTCGACGAGCTCCTTGAACACCTTCTTCGGCGTGTCGACGCTCCGGAGCAGACGGATCTTGTGCGCGAGGAGCGGGTGGTCGAACACGATCAGGTTGGCGAAGTCGGGGTGCGGATTCGCGCTCATGGCTCCCCTCGTCGGTGGGTCCGGGTCAAGGCACGACCTGGATCTCGATCGTTCCGGTCGACTCGACGACATCTCCGATGACCGAGGCGGCGTATCCGGCCCGGTCGAGCTCGTGCGCCGCGTTCGACGCCTGCTCTCTCGGCACCGCCGCGAGCAGACCGCCCGATGTCTGCGGGTCGAGCAGCACGAGCTGGCGCGGCTCCGTGACCTCGTCGTCCCAGCGGACATGACCTTCGACGCCCGCCCGGTTCCGGTTCGTCCCGCCGGGGTAGCAGCCGGTCTCGGCGAGCGCGAGCGCGCCGGGGAGGGCGCGGGGCGCCGACGCGCGCACGACGGCGCTGGTCCCCGACGCGCGACATACCTCGAGCAGGTGCCCGAGCAGACCGAACCCCGTCACGTCGGTGCATGCGTGTACGTCGAACGGCGCGAGCGCCTCGACCGCCTCCCGATTGAGCTGTCGCATGGAGTGCACGGCGACGAGCAGGTCGACCGGATCGGTGACCTCGCGCTTGACCCCCGTCGTGAGGATGCCCGTGCCGAGCGCCTTCCCGAGCACGAGCGCATCGCCGGGCCGGGCGCCCGCCTTCTTCCACAGACGGCCCGGGGCGGCCGTGCCGATGGCGACCAGACCGAACTTCGGCTCGGCGTCGTCGATCGAGTGACCGCCCGCGATCGGGATCCCGGCCTGCTCGCAGATCTCCCCGGCGCCCCGCAGGATCGCCCCGACGACTTCGGGCGCCAGCTCCCCGGCGGGCACGGCGAGCACGTTGAGCGCGAACAGGGGTCGCGCCCCCATCGCGTAGAGATCGCTGAGCGCGTTCGCGGCGGCGATGGCGCCGAAGTCGGCCGGGTCGTCGACGAGCGGCGTGAAGAAGTCGAGACTCGCGACGATCGCCTCGCCGCTGTCGAGTAGGTACACGGCGGCATCATCCGGCCCGTCGAGCCCGACGAGCAGCCGGTCGTTCCGGAACAACGGCACGTGCTCGAGGATGCGGCCCAGATCCTCCGGGCCGAGCTTACACGCTCAGCCGGCGCCGTGTGAGTATTGGGTGAGCCGAGCCGACTCGGCCGACGGCGTATTCATGCGGCGAAGTTACGTGAACCCAGGTAGTGTCGCGACGAAGACGACGCGTGGCTCGCGTCGACCCGACTCCGTTCGCCCGACCGGGACAACGCATCGGAGGGGCTACCAGTTCTTCTCGACCACCGGTTCGCGGAAGCGATTGCGACCCATGACGCGATCGCGGATGGCCGACTCGGCCTCCCCCGCCTGGTCGAGGAGCGCGGCGGCCTGCTCGGGCGAGAGCATCTGATCCTGCCCGCTGCTCCCCGCGGGCGCGCCACCGCCCCCGGTCCCTTGCGGAGACTCGCCCTCCCCCCCGGCCGAGCCGGACCCACCCGACTGCTCTTGCTCCTCGAGCCAGCGTTCTACGACCTCCAGGTTCCACCGCGCATCGTCGTCGGTCGGCGTGTCCCGAAGGACCTGACGGAACGCCTCTCGTGCGGCATGGAGCGCCGTGCGCTTGGCGTTCGGGTCGTTTTGCGCGAATCGTCCGTCCAACGCGGTGCTGAGCCCGTAGTTGTAGTAGCCGTTTCGGCGAACCGTCTCGCGGTCGCTCCCGAGAGACGCCTGCAACGGGTACTGGGCTTCGGCCAGCTGTCCCTCCTGGAGCAGCGCGGTTCCGAAGTTGTATTGGTGGATGGGACGTTCGGAATCCTCCGCCGCGGTCCGATAGCGACGAAGCGTCTCGGATTCGGACTGCGCGTCGGATTCCTGCGGCGCGCTCGCCTCCTGCTGCGGCGACGCGGTCACCGCCGAGTACGCCGCGAGGACGACGAGGGCGAATCCGACGCGCACGAACCTAACCACGGGGGAACACGAACCCTTCGCCCCACAGCGAGACGAACGCGAGCAGGAGCAGCGCTCCCACCCAGACGTCGTTCGTGGCGCCGACCGGATCATCCGAGCGGCTCGCCAGCCGGCGCTCGATCGCGCTCGCGCCATCCGACGCGCGGACGTACCGCCCCCCCGTGGCCGAAGCGATCTCGCGGAGCGACGCCTCTTCGAGCCGCGTCACGACGGGGTTCCCATCCGCGTCCTGGAGAACGGCGTTCCCGCCGCGACGCCGGGCCGCGGTGGCGGGATCGAGCGACGCGTCGCGCGTGAGCGGGATCTGCCCTCCCGCTTCGGTGCCGAAGCCGATCGTGTGGACCACGATGCCCGCGTCGCGGGCGCGGTCGAGCGCATCGCTCAGCGGTTGGCCCGACGTCTCTTCGCCATCGGAGAACAGGACGATCGTCTTCCGTGCGGCGTCGTCACCACCCGCCAGCAGGTCGATGGATTGCGTGAGACCGGATGCGATCGACGAGCCGCCGAGTCCCACGGCCGCGGGGCGGACGCCTTCGACCAACATCTCCACCGCGCTGATGTCCGTGGTGAGCGGCGAGAGGACGTACGCGCGTCCGGCGAAGTACACCACGCCGAGCCGTCCCTCCGTACGGGTGGCCAGGCGAGCCGCGAGGTCGCGCTGCGCCTGCAAGCGACTCGGCTCCATATCGACCGCGAGCATCGAGTTCGATGCGTCGAGCAGCAGGATCGTCTCCGAGCCCTCGGGGTCCGTGCGGCGCGCCTCGGCGCCATCGGAGCGGCTGGCCAGCGCGATCGACGCGACACCGACGCCCAACAGGATCGCGCGCACGAGCGGCACCGAGGTCGCCGGGAGCCGCGTGAAGCGCTCGATCAGCGACCGCTCCGCCCACTGCGCGCGCTCTCCCGTCGAACGGCCGCTCGCGAGGGCGCGCAACCCGATGGCGAGCGCCGCCAAGGCCAGTGCGATCAGGACGTGCGACATCGTCAGGCCCAGACCCGGCGGGCGCGCGTGGCACCCGCGAGAAGCTCGAGCAGGAGAAGACCCAACGCGGCCAGCAGCAGCTCGCGACGCAGCCCGACGCGCTCTTCGGTTCGTACCTCTTTGAGCGGCGTCGTCTCGAGCTCGTTGATCCGCTCGTAGATCCGCGTCAGCCCCTCGGGATCCGTCGCGCGGAAGTACAGACCGCCCGTCTGCGTCGCCATCTGGTCGAGCAGCTCGTCGTTCACGTGTACGCGGATGTTCGCGTACTGGTACCCGAACGCGGTCTTCGCCACGGGCACCGGAGCGACGCCGTCGCGCCCGACGCCGATCGTGTACACGCGGATCCCGAGCGACGCCGCCGCGGCCGTCGCTTCCTCGGGCGAGATGCCCCCGCTGTTGTTGTCGCCGTCGGTGAGCAGCACGACGATCCGCGACTCCGGCTCGAGATCTCGCAGGCGGTTCGCGGCCGTCGCGAGCGCCACGCCGATGGCGGTCCCGTCGCGGAGCTGCCCCGCTTCGAGACGCTCGACCGCCGCCTCGACGACCGCGTGATCCAGCGTGCCGGGCACCATGGTCAGGGCTTCACCGGCGAATGCGACCAATCCGATCCAGTCGGACTCCCTGCCCTCCACGAAGCGCACGACTTCGCGCTTCGCCACCTCGATCCGGTTGTCGGGGCGAAAATCCTCGGCGAGCATCGAGCTCGAGATGTCGACCGCGAGCACGATCGCCACGCCTTCGCGCTCCGACTCTACTTTCTCCCATACGCGCACCGGATGGACGAGCGCGATGGCGACCAACGCGAGGCTCCCGGAACGAAGCGCCGACGGAGCGAGCCACCAGAATCGGGGACGCCGGCGCTCGCCGATGAGCCGTTTGACATCCGGATACGGGAGTCGAACCCGGTTCGAGCGCATGAGCAGCCAGCCCGCCGGGATCAGCAACAGCAGGAGAAGGAACGGCCAGCCGGTGAGCGCGAACCGGGTCATGAGTCCGCTACCTCATCGTCCGCGTCGGGTTCCGGCGGCAGCTCGGAACGCACGAAGCGCTCCCCCGCGTCCAAGCTCGCGATCGGGCCGTCCGCTCCCGGCCGAACCCGGGCGAAACGAGCCAAGACCGACCGGGTCAGCGCGCGGAGCAGCGACACATCGTTGTCACCGAGCGCGCTCAAACTCCGACTCGCCGACCAACCCCGGGTCGAGCGGGCGTACGCGCGGAGCGTCGCCTCGTAGTCGTCATAGAAACGAGCCGCCGAGACATCGCCCGTCAGCCAGGACGACCGGAGCCGCTCGAACTCGCGCAACGCGCGACCGCCGGGCCCCAGCGGCACCGGGGCCGGCATCGGCTCGGGACGCCCCCGGCGCAACCACCACGCGATCGCCGCCGCCGACAACCCGAGCAGCAGCACCCACCACGGAAAGCCGCTCGCGCGGAGAAAAGGCTTCGGGTCGCGTAACGCGAGCTCCGCGGAGTCCGCCGGGAGCACGGACGCGATGGCGAACGCGGGGACCTCCACCGCGACGGCCCGCGCCCCGTCCGCGTCGAGACCCACCTCGATCGGCGGTACCGAGACCGTATCGGCGCGCCAGGCGACGACCGGATACTCGGCGCGCCACGAGCGGTCGCCATCGGAGGACGCGATCTGTACCGCTCCGCGTTGTTCGAGGGCGTCGGGCAGCTCGATGAGCGCCGGGAATCGCGTCTCGCCGGGGGCGCCGCGCGACACGACCACGTGGATCGAAAAAGCCTCCCCGACTCGAGCTCCCTCGGGCTCCACGCTCGCGGTCGCCGAGGTCTGCGCGACCGAGCGGCTCGTGCCTCCGAGGGCCGCGACCGCGGCGATCCCGGCGCACCACCCGAGCCGGACGTATCGACGAGTCCTCACCGAAGACGTCTCCGCCCACGCGCCGAGAAGAACCCCGCCAAGCCGGCCTGGTAGGGACGATCGGTCCACAGCCGCACGAAATCGATGTGACACCGCTGCAAGGTGCGCGCGAGCTCCTCGTCGCGACGACCGGCCGCGCCCCGGAGCCGATCGCGCACGGTCGCGTCGGCCAAGTCGACGATGGCCCGGTCTCCGGTCTCCGGGTCCTCGACTTCGACCAAGCCGCTCTCGGGCAGCTCCGACTCCGCGCGGTCCTGGATGTCGATGGCGACCACGTCGTGCCGTGCGGCGAGCGCCAGCAGGGGGCGCGTGAGATCCTCGGATCCGACGAAGTCGGAGATGACGAACACGAGCGAGCGCGCGGAGAGCATTCGAACCGCGCTGACGAGCGCGAGCTCCAGATCGGTGCCGCGACCCTCGGGACGAACCGAGACCAGGTCGTGAAGAAGCCTCAGGTTTCGGTTCCGACCGCGCGCGGGTCGGACGTACTTCTCGATGCGATCGCTGAAGAGGAGGAGACCGATGGGATCACCGCTCCGCATCGCCGCGAGCGTCAGCACGCTGGCGACTTCGGCGGCGAGGTCCCGCTTGAGCGCGCCCCGCGTCCCGAAGTCGTTCGACGCGCTCACGTCGACGATGAGAAGCACGGCGAGCTCGCGCTCTTCGACGAAGCGTTTGACGTACGGCGTCCGCATCCGAGCGGTCACCTTCCAGTCGATCGCCTGCACGGGATCGCCGGGCTGGTAGAGCCGCACCTCCGAGAACTCGATGCCGTGCCCGCGGAACAGCGACGGATAGGGACCCAGCGCCGGGCTGTCCATGAACCGGCGACTCGTCAACTCGAGCTTGCGGACATCGCGGACGATCGAGCCGGGGTCGGGCGGCGAGCACGTCGGTCCTCGCCACAGGAAGTCGGTCAGCCTCACGGCACCGGCACGGTCTCCAGCAGTCGATCGAGGATCCGCTCGGAGTCCACCTGCTCGGCCTCGGCCTGAAACGTGAGCACGAGTCGGTGCCGCAGCACGTCGCGCGCGATGCCCTTCACGTCGTCCGGCGTCACGAACGACCGGCCCTCCAGGAACGCATGCGCGCGCGCCGCGCGCGCCAGGTAGATGGTGGCGCGTGGCGATGCGCCGAACTCGATCCACGGTTCCAGGTCGCTCAACCCGTGCGCCGCGGGCTCCCGCGTGGCGAGCACGAGCGTGAGCACATAGTCCTCGAGTCGCTCATCGATGTAGATGTCGGCGAGCAGCTCGCGCGCCGACATGATCTCGTCGGGATCGACGACGGCCTCGATCTCGGGCGGCTCTTCGCCCGCCATCAAGCGCATGATCTGCCGCTCTTCTTCGCGATCCGGATAGTCGACCCGCGTCTTGAACATGAATCGGTCGACCTGCGCCTCGGGCAGCGGGTACGTGCCTTCGTGCTCGATCGGGTTCTGCGTCGCCATGACGAGGAACGGCACGGGGAGCGGGTGACTCTCTTCGCCGATCGTGACCTGATGCTCCTGCATGGCCTCGAGCAGAGCCGACTGCACCTTCGCCGGCGCGCGGTTGATCTCGTCGGCCAGCACGATGTTCGCGAAGATCGGTCCGTGCTTCGCCGTGAACGTCCCCGTCTTCTCCTCCCAGACCAGCGTCCCGACGACGTCGGCGGGGAGGAGATCCGGCGTGAACTGGATCCGTCGGAAGCTCGTGCGGATGGCCTCCGCGAGGGTCCGGACGGTGAGGGTCTTGGCGAGCCCCGGCACGCCCTCGAGCAAGATGTGCCCGCCGGTGAGCAGGCTCATCAACACCCGATCCACGAGCTCGTGCTGCCCGACGATTCGTTTGGCGAGCGCCGCACGGACGGCCGGGATGAAGCTGCCCGCCTCGCGAACCGACTCGGACTGGTCTTCGAGCTCCTGCTCCGAGATCCGTTCGGCGGCCCCGGTTTCTGCGTTCATCTGCCCTCTCGTTCCGTCGTGTGCTCGGCCTCGATGTTTACGAGCCGGCCTCCGACGAGCAACCCGTGGAGGCCTCGCGTAGCGCCGTCTTCTCGGACTCGGTCAACGGACGGGTCGCACCGGGCGGAAGATCGCCGAGCGCGATCGGTCCGAACGCGACGCGCTCCAAGACCCGGATCCCGACGCCCACGTCCGCGAGCATGCGGCGGATCTCACGGTTCCGCCCCTCCGTGAGCCCGATCTCCAGGGTCGGCCTCGGGCCTTCGGGCGGGGTCAGCCACCGCGCCTCGCGCGCGCGGGCGAGTCCGTCCTCCAGCCGGATCCCCGCCTCCAATCGGGCCGGCAGGTCGACCGCCCCCGGACCCGTCACCTCTACCTCGTATCGGCGGACCAGCTCGGTGCTCGGGTGGAGCAGCGCGTGGGCGACATCGCCATCGTTCGAGAGGAGAAGCAGCCCCTGGCTCAGGAAATCGAGCCGGCCGACGTGAAAGAGGTGGCGAGCCTCGGGGTCGAGCAGCTCGTACACGGTGGGTCGACCCTCGGGGTCATCGCGTGTGCAGGCATACCCGGGAGGTTTGTGCAGCGCGATCCAATCGGCGGGACGCAACGCCACGGCTCGCCCGTCGACCTCGACGTTCGCGCGGGCGGGGTCGACCCGCGTTCCGAGCTCGGTGACCACTCGACCGTCGACCCGGACGCGGCCGTCCGCGATCAGCGTCTCGCTCTTGCGACGGGATGCGACTCCGGCGCGCGCGAGGAACTTCTGGAGCCGCACCCGCCGCGGCGGCTAGATGCGCGCGTCCGGCCCGGCCGGCGCGCCCTCGGGATCCGGATCCGCCGTCCGGTCGTCGGGCGGGCCGGCCCCGTTCGATCGACCGTTGGTCGAGGGCGGCCCGACGATCTCGCTCGTGGCGAGGCCCGGCTCGTCGGCCGTCGCGTCGTCCTCGTCGCGGTCGAGCTCGGGCGCTTCGGGCGTCGCTTCGTCGATCGGCTCCCGGATCGTCGGGTCGCTCGCGGTCCGGACGAGCGCGATGGGAAGATCTTCCGGGCGTGGGAGCTCGTCCAACGACTGAAGACCGAAATGGTCGAGAAAGTGCGGTGTCGTACCGTACAGCAGCGGTCGTCCCAGACCTTCACCGCGTCCGACGATCGAGACGAGCTCCCAATCCTGAAGCGTCTTGAGCACGGAGGCCGAGGCGACCCCGCGGATCTCCTCGAGCTCGATGCGACCGATCGGCTGTCGATACGCGACGATCGAGAGCGTCTCGAGGGCCGCGCGCGACAACGTCGGAGGGCGCGGGATCGAATCGAACCGTTCGAGGTACGGCGCGAACTCCGGACGTGTCAGGATCTGGAACCCGTCACCCAGCTGGTACAGCTGGAACGAGCGCTCGTTCTCCTCGTACTGGTCGCGCAGCGTCGTCAACGCCTCGCGCACTCGCTTCACGTCCAACGACTCGTCGGCTCGCGCGAGCTCGCGCGGGGTCAAGGGCGCCTGACTGGCGAAGAGCGTGGCTTCTACGATCTGTTCGGGGCTCATTGTGTCTCGATGGTTACGGTCTCGCGGGTCGCAAGCGAACCGGGGTCGGGCGCCTCGTCGGCCCTCGCCGCGTCCGGACCGCTCGACGCCTCGGTCGCAGCGCCCCGTCCTTCGTGCGAAGCCGCGGCGTCCGAGCGCCCGAACAGCCAGATCGAGCCGAATCGGCGGACTTGCTCGAGCCGGAGCAGCTGTTGCTTCGCCATCTCGAGACACGCGAGCAGCGCCGCCACGACGTGCTGCCGTTCGCGCCAGGATCGGAACAGCCGGCTGAACAGCACGCGGTCGCCGCGACTCAGATGCTCGTGAATCGCGTCGATCTTCTCTTCTACGGTCACCACGCGGATCGGTGCGACGTGCGTCGTGATCGGGTCCGGATCGGGGACGTCGAAGGCCACGCTCAGCAGGTCGTCGAGCGTGGTGGTGAGCTCGCCACGGTCCTGCTTCGCGGGCCGTTCGCGCGGGGGAAGATACCCCTTGCCGAAATGTCGACGTCGCTCGGACTCCGCGTGGTCGAGCGCCCGCGCGACTTCCTGGAACATCTCGTACTCCAACAGACGACGGACCAGCTCCGCACGAGGATCCTCGTCCCACTCGGATTCGCCATGACGGGGGAGAAGCAACTGCGCCTTGATGCGAACGAGCGTCGCGGCCAGCTCGAGAAAC
>JAKSCH010000059.1 GCA_022360695.1 Gemmatimonadota bacterium | reverse complement strand
GATCGCGAAGGACCGGCTCGAAGTCGAGCGATTTCATGAATTCTGCCACGCACACCTCGGACACCTCGACGAAGTGGCGCACGACTTCTTCGGCGACGAGGTGGCGCGATCGGCCGTCCACCAGAAGGTGGCCGCCCTGTATCCCGAGCACGAAGTCGAGGAGTTCACCGATCTTTTCTTCGAGCGAATCCAGCGCGCGCGCGAGGCGGAGCCGCCGAACAGCGTCTCGATCCTGGCGTCCTAGACGATGAAGCTCACGACCAGCTGGCATTCGCCCCGTCTCGATCAAATCGTGAACATCTCGCGCTGGGGCGAGGTCGGGACTCCGTTCTTGATGTTCCCCACGGCCGGTGGCGATGCGGAAGAGATCGAGCGCTTTCTGGTGATCGACACGCTCGCCGATTATCTGGCCGACGGACGCATCAAGGTCTACTCGTGCGACAGCGTCGCGGGTCGTGTGATGCTCGGCCAGGAAGGCTCACCGGAGCACCGCATGCGCGTCATGAACCAGTTCCAGAACTTCATCTGCCACGAGCTGGTACCGGCGATTCGAGACGACTGCAATGATCCCGCGATCGAGATCGTCGCCGGAGGGTCTTCCATCGGCGCCTTCAACGCGCTGGCCGCGCTGTGCCGGTTCCCCGACGTCTTCAGTCACGCCCTCTGTATGAGCGGCACCTACGATCTGGAACGATTCCTCAAAGCCGGGGTGACGGAGGACTTCTACTATTCCTCGCCGGTCCACTACCTGCCGGAGCTCGAGGGCGACGCGCTCGAGGCGTTGCAGCGTCGCTTCGTCCTTCTGGCATCGGGTCGGGGGCGCGCCGAGGACATCGACGAGTCGTGGCGCGTCGCGAGCCTGCTGGGAGAGAAGGGGATCCCCAACCGGATGGACGACTGGGGCGAAGAGTGGCACCACGACTGGCCGACGTGGCGCAACATGCTCGTGCGGTACATGGTCGAGCTCGCGCCGCGGGTCGACGGCGACTAGAGGGGCGACCCGCTCAACGAAGCGGGGGGTCGTCCCCCTCCGTGACCCCGCGTAGCGCAGGTACGTAGTAGTCCCGCACGTAGTCCTGGACCTGTCGACGGGCCGAGAAGCGAGCACCGGCGATCTCGATCGAGCGGCGCATCCGATCCACCCACCCGAGCGGCGCCCCCTGTCGGCCGCCCCGGCGCGGTCGATCGTAGAACAGCGGGATGACATCGTCTTCCAGCAGCTTGAACACGTGCTCGACATCGAGCGCGTCCGCCTCCTCCTCGGTCGCCTCTTCCGGCGCGCGCGGCACGATCCACCCGTTGTCTCCGACGAACCCCTCCTCCCACCACCCATCGGTCGTGGCCAACTGGGGGACGCCGTTGAGGGCCGCCTTCATCCCGCTCGTGCCGCTCGCCTCCAGCGGGACGCGCGGCAGGTTCAGCCACAGGTCCACGCCCTCGACGAGTCGGTGGGCGATGTGTAGACCGTAGTCCTCGAGAAACGCGATCCGCCCTTCGAATCTCGGATTGCGCGTGTGCTCGTACACGCGCTGCAGAACGCGTTTTCCATCGTCGTCGCGCGGGTGGGCCTTGCCGGCGAAGATGAGCTGCACCGGCCGTCGAGGATCGGCGAGCAACGCGAGCAGTCGATCGGCGTCCCGGAACAACAGGTCCGCGCGTTTGTACGTCGCGAACCGCCGCGCGAAACCGATCGTGAGCGGGTAGGGGCTCAGCAGCGTGCCGGCGCCGACCAGGTGGGCGGCCTCGGTCCAATGATCTCGCCAGTGTCGTCTCGCTTCCTCACGCATGAAGTCGATGAGGTTGAGCTTGAGGCGCTGGTGCGTTTCCCAGAGAGCCTCGGCCGGGACGTCACGCATCCCCGCCCACATCTCCCGATCGTCGACTCGATATCCCCAGTCCGCGGCCAGGTGCTCGTCGAGCAGACCCATGATGTCGTTGTTCATCCACGTCGCGAGGTGTACGCCGTTCGTGACGTGTCCGATGGGGATCTCTTCGGCACGACGCTCCTCCCACAATCCCCGCCAGATCTCGCGACTGACGTGACCGTGTCGCTCGGAAACCCCGTTGACGCGGGCCGAAAGGCGGATCGCCGCAGCGGTCATGTGGAAGCGGGACTCGTCGGTCTCGTCGGGGTGCCGACCGAGGTCGAGCAAGTTCTCGCGCTCCTCGATCTGCGACCAGAACTCTTCGCCCGTCCAGTCCTTCATCTGCTGGTGCGAAAAGACGTCGTGACCGGCGGCCACGGGGGTGTGCGTGGTGAACACGCTGTTGGCGCGGACCTGGGCGACCGCCTCTTCGAACGGAACGCCTACTTTGGTCAATCGGCGCACGCGCTCGATCATCATGAACGTCGCGTGCCCTTCGTTCGCGTGCCATGCGCGCGGCTCGATGCCGAGCGCGTCGAGCACTCGTACGCCCCCGATCCCGAGCAAGCCTTCCTGGCGGAGGCGGTGATCCACGCCGCCCGAATAGAGGTTGTGCGAGAGCTGTCGGTCTTCCGGGTCGTTCGCCTCGAGGTCGGTATCGAGCAGATACAGCGTCACGCGGCCGACGCGTACGCGCCACGCGCGTACGTAGATGCGTCGACCCGAGCTGTAGATCCACGTCAACCACGGATCGCCGTCGGCGCCGCGTAGCCGCTCGAGCGGCGTCGCGGCGGGGTCGAGGGCTTTCGCCCCGTCCTCCTGCCAGCCGTCGAGCCGGAGCGTCTGGTCGAAATAGCCGCGTGCGTACATGAGCCCGACCGCGACGAGCGGGACGCCGAGATCCGACGATGCCTTGAGATGGTCGCCCGCCAGAACGCCCAGCCCGCCGGAGTACACGGGGAGGGACTCGTGCAGCGCGAACTCGGCGCAGAAATACGCGATCGGATCGTGCGCCAATTCCGGATGGTGCTCGACGAACCAGGTCGTCTCGCGTGATCCCTCTTCATCGACGGTGCGGCACAGCGCGTCGTAGCGCTGGAGGAACTCATCGTCCGCCACCAGCTGCTCGAGACGATCGTCCGTGATCCGTAGCAGCAGCTCGACCGGATTGTGGCGGGTTCGCCGCCAAAGCGAGATGTCGCAGGCTCGAAAGATGGCGCGCGCGTCGCGATCCCACGTCCACGACAGGTTGGTGGCGAAGTCCCACAGGCGTTCGATACGGGTCGGGAGCTCGGGTCGCTCCCTCGGATCGATCGTGACGGTGGCCGATCGCGCGGTGTCGACCGGCTTCTTCCTCTTCTTCGTCT
>JAKSCH010000466.1 GCA_022360695.1 Gemmatimonadota bacterium | reverse complement strand
GGGAGGGCTTCGTACGACGCGTGGTCCTCGCGGTGGTGGCAACGATTGAACCCGAGCTCACGCCAGGTGACGAGCTGATCGAGAAAGGCCTCGGCGCTCGCGCTCATCCCCCACCACCCGGAGCGCTTGCCGCGGGTGTCGGCGCCGAGTCGGGCCGGCGTCCAGTTTTCTCGCGCGGCCAGCGCCGAGAAGATCTGATGCGTCGAGATGTGACCGAAATGGAGATAGGGCGAGAGACCGCTACCGAGATCGCGCTCCAGTCGGTTCCGCTCCGTGGCGTACGCGTCGATCGATCCCGAAAAGAACTCGGCCAGACGTAGCCCGGCGGCTCGGCTTCCCCCGCGGTACGTCACCGGTGGAACGGCACGATCGATCGGGAGGCCCGCGATCACGCCGTCCGGATCCGAGGTGTCGACCGCGGGCCAGCGTTCGAGCACGTCCGGAGACAGCGCCGGCGCGCGTCGCGTCTCGATCGCGTCGAGCGGCGCCGCGTCGGGCGCGGAGGCGAGGTGGTCGGGAAGCGTGCGCTGGAGGAAGCGTCGGAAGGCATACGCCGTGGCGAACGTGTCGCTCGGGACCGCGAGCGGCAAAAGTCCGTTCGAGTCCACGGCCTCGAGCTTCACGGGGAGCTTGGCCGCGGCCGTTGCCACCATCCGCGGGAGGAAGAACGCCGGATAGTCGTCGGTGACGACCACACAGGCGCGCCGCGCGAGCGTCTCGAGCAGTCCCCGGCCCGCCCCAGGCGACGACTCGACGTATGGATGATATCGCACGCCGGCTTCACGACACGCGGCGCGATTGTCCGACATACCGTCCAGCACGAACCGGTGGAGGCGGTCGCTGGCCCACGTATATCCCACGCGTAGCGGCTCGAGCACGACGAGCGGACGACCTACCGCGCGGCTCCACTCGACCGCTCGTTGGAGCCCGAAGTTCCACTCGCAACGGCGCGCCGCGATCATCCAATAGAGCACGTAGTCGGCGTCCGAGCGGGCCGGCGCTTCGTTTCGGGTCCGGACACGGAGGCCGGTCGTCGGTTCCATGGGTCTCAGACGGCGCGAAGCCGCTCGAGCACGGGGACGTGCGAGGGCACGCCACGTCGGATCCGCGCGAGCTCGATCGGCAGCGCCGGATCGTCGACGGGGTGGACGATACTGAGCGCGACGACATCGACGCCCTGACTCTCCGCTTCGTCGCTTGGAACCACTGTTCGTCCTTTGACGAAACCTGTCCACAGTGTCGAATATAGTGGGTCGACATACCATGAACATTCGTCCCCCGTGGACCGCCGCACTCGGGCTTCTCACGAACCTCCGAAAGGAAAGATCCATGAACTCCAAGCAGCTCCTAGCCGCATCGAGACGTCGAACGGCGCCATCCACGTGATCGACCCGATGATTCTCCCGGGGCAGGACTGAGGAGGCCCGTTGATTCGCCTCTCCATGGGTTCCGGTCCGCAGGGATCGGGGCCCGGCGCGACTCGGACGATCCCGCGCGGAGGTCCGCGCTTCGACCCCACGCGGGAACCCGCGTCTCACGCTACGGGTCGCGTGCTCCTCACCGGCGCCACCGGATACATCGGCGGCCGCTTGATGCGGGCGTTGGCGTCCACCGGAAGACCGATCCGCTGCTTGGCCCGGCGACCCGAGTACCTCGAGGCGCGTCGTCCCCCCACCGTCGAGGTCGTCGCCGGCGACGTCCTGGAGCCTTCGACGCTCCGCGACGCGCTACGAGGGATCGACACCGCCTACTATCTGATCCACTCGATGGGCTCGAGCTCGAACTTCGAGGCGCAGGACCGCGAGGCCGCCGAGAACTTCGCGCGCGCCGCCGAGGAGCAGGGCGTCCGTCGGATCATCTACCTCGGAGGGCTCGGCACGGGTGACTCGCTCTCCGAGCACCTTCGAAGCAGACACGAGGTCGGGCGCATCCTCCGCGAGTCCGGGGTGCCGACGGTCGAGCTGCGCGCCTCGATCGTCATCGGGTCGGGGAGCCTCTCGTTCGAGATGATCCGGGCGCTGGTCGAGCGTCTACCGGTCATGGTGACGCCGCGTTGGGTCCGGATCCAAGCGCAGCCGATCGCGGTGGAAGACTTGATCGAGCTCTTGATCGAAGCGCTCGATATCGACGCCCTCGCGAGCGCGATCTACGAGGTCGGCGGATCGGATGCCGTCTCCTATGGCGAGATCATGCACGAGTACGCGCGGCAGCGCGGCCTACGGCGTCTGATGATCCCCGTCCCCGCGCTCACGCCGCACCTCTCGAGTCTCTGGCTCGGGCTCGTCACGCCGATCTACGCCCGGGTGGGACGGAAGCTCGTCGACGGGTTGCGCAACGCCACGGTGGTCAACGACCGCGCCGCCGAACGCGTGTTCCGATGTCGACCGCGCGGGATCGCCGACGCCATCTCGCGCGCGCTCGTCAACGAGGATCGGGAATTCGCCGAGACCCGCTGGTCCGACGCGCTCTCCTCGCCGGGTCCACAGCGCTCGCTCGCGGGCGTTCGGTTCGGCTCCCGCATCGTCGATTCGCGCGCGGTCGAGACGATCCACGCGCCCGAATCCGCATTCGCACCGATACGCCGCATCGGCGGACGCACCGGTTGGTACTACGGCGATCGGCTGTGGCGTCTGCGCGGGCTCATCGACCTCCTGCTCGGCGGCGTCGGCTCCAGACGGGGACGTCGGGACCCGGAGCAGCTCGCGCCGGGCGAAACCGTGGACTTCTGGAGAGTCGAAGCGGTCGAGCCGGATCGACTGCTCCGCTTGCGAGCCGAGATGAAGCTCCCGGGTCGCGCCTGGCTCCAGTTCGAGGTCGAGCCGGAGCCCGCCGGTGGCTCGCGGGTGCGTCAGACCGCCGTCTTCGACCCCGTCGGTCTGTTCGGGCTCGCGTACTGGTACGCGCTGTACCCGCTGCACCAGCTCGTCTTCAAGGGGATGCTCGAGCGCATCGTCGAAAAGATCGACGATCTGGATCCCGTTCCATCGGCGCGTTAGGGTTCTCGGCGGAAGAGATGCCTTGCTCCGTGGAGATCTCAATGAAGCCCCGTCGACGCATGAGGCTCGCGGCGAGCTCGATCGCTCTCGTGCTGCTGTCCTCGCTCTTCGCCCCGTATGGCCTCGCCCAGGAAACACACACGCTGTCCTACGGCGAGCCCGAGGACGTCGGGATGTCTTCGGCCGTGCTGGACGGCGCGCTGGGGCTGTACGCCGAGGCGGTCGAGCGAGGCGACCTCGTGGGCGCCGTGATCCTGGTCGCCCGCAACGGCAAGATCGTCCTCCACGAGGCGGTGGGGATGCGGGACAAGGAAAACGGTCTTCCGATGGAACGGAACACCATGTTCCGGATGGCCTCGAACACGAAGCCGGTCGTGGCGACGGCGATCGCGCAGCTGGTGGAGGCGGGCGAGCTCGACTACGACGATCTGGTACGCGAGCACATCCCGGAGTGGGACAACTATCGGGCCGGCTTCATCACGATCGGTCAGCTTCTCTCGCACAGCAGCGGGCTCCGAATCCCCACGCTGTTTCTGCAACCGCTCGGTGACGCCCCCACGCTACAGAGCGAATCGGCACGGTTCGGCGCCGTGGGGGCGGCGGTC
>JAKSCH010000076.1 GCA_022360695.1 Gemmatimonadota bacterium | reverse complement strand
TCCCCTCGCGCTCGGTTGGTGCTTCGTGGGCCTCGCGCTCATGCGGCGGCGCTCGGGGACCGCCAAGGCCGTGCTCTTCAACCTCGCGTTCTTCGCGCTCGCGTTCGCGGCGATCGAGGCGTACTTCGCGATCCCGAAGCCGGTGCAGCGCGATCGGGATCCCGAGGGCGACCACCAGCTCCACGATGTGCTCGGCTACCGACCCGTCCCCGGCGTGATCCCGGACCACAAGCGCTATCGGGACGAGACGATCTTCGACGTCACGTATCGCATCGGCGAGGACAGCCTCCGGATCACCCCGGACGCGCCCGGCGATCTCCCGTGCGTCCTCTTCTTCGGGGGGTCGTACGGTTTCGGACTCGGCGTGGCAGACGACGAGACGTTCGCGTACCGCGTGGGGCTCGCGGCGATCGATCGCTTTCGCACATACAACTTCTCGTACAACGGGTACGGCCCGCACCAGATGCTCGCCGCGCTCGAGAGCGGGCTCGTCGATCGGACGATCGAGTGCGAGCCGCGTCACGTGATCTATCTCGCGATCGGGAACCACCTCATGCGTGTGGCGGGTCTGGCCGCGTGGGATCCGCACGGCCCGTGGTACGAGCTCGTCGATGGCGAGCTCATCCGACGGGGCAACTTCGATGATCAGTTTCGGGTGCGTGCGGCGCAGCAGATCCGACGATCCCACCTGGGCGAGCAGGTCGTCCAGGTCCGGTCGGGGCGAGAGCCGGAACGTCACGCGCGACTCTATGGGCACATCGTCGCCGCAGCCGGGCGCGAGGTCGAACGGTCCTACCCGGGTGCCGAGCTCCACGTGATCGTATGGGGCGACCACGCGCCGGACGGACGCGTCGTCCTCGAGTCGCTCGCCGAGCACGGACTGAAGAGTCACCGGCTCTCGAAGATCTTCCCGGACTATGCGGAGAACCGCGACACGTACCGCGTGAGCCCCCACGACTCCCACCCGAGCGCGTTCGCGCACGCTAGGCTCGCGGACTACATCCTCGCCGAGGTGCTCGCGAGCCCGAAGCCGTAGGCGCCTCGGCCCTCGAGCGCGAAGATCTCCTCCGGGGGACGGCGAGCTAGTTCACGCGTCCGAAGGTGGTGTCGAGCCATGACGTGATCGCGGCCACGACGCCCTCGAAGTCGGCGTTCGCCGCGACGTGGCCGGACTCGAACAGGACGTGCCGCTTGTCGCTCTCGGGCGTGCCGAGCAGCTCGAACAGCGGGCGCTGCGCCGCTTCGAGCGGGAAGATGTAGTCGTGCCTGCCGTTGACCATGAGGATGGGCACCCGCACGCGGGGCGCGAAGTTCGCCTCGTCCGCCGCGGGGAGCACCGGGAACATGAGCGCGCCCGCATCCATCATCACGCCGGCCCGGAACCGGTCGTCGGTCGCGAGCGCGATCGGCGCGTGCTCCGCCCCCCAGCTGAGCCCCCAGTACGCGAGGCGCTCGAAGTCGATGTCGTCCCGCGTCTCGAGATAGTCGACCGCCCGACGGGTGTCCTGGATCCAACGCGTCTTTCTCGCCACGTACGTGTTCGTGGGTCCGCGGTTCTGACCGATCCCCTCGAAGCGCTCGTACGTGTCTTTG
>JAKSCH010000021.1 GCA_022360695.1 Gemmatimonadota bacterium | reverse complement strand
CTCCATTCCGGCAGACCGCGGGAGACGAACCGCGGTCGCGAAGCGCTCCGCGTCGACGGCTCGCGTCCTCGCGTCGACCGGTCGGCTCGCGATCCTCGCGACCACGCTCGTCGGCTGGACCGCGAGCCCTGTGGCGGGTCAGCTCGCCAAGAAGGTGCTCCTGATCGGGATCGACGGCGTCCGGGTGGATGCGCTCGCCCGGGCGGACACCCCGCACCTCGATCGGCTCGCCGCCGAAGGGGCCTTCAGCGGCGAGGGGCAGACGACTCGACCGACGATCAGCGGCCCGGCCTGGTCGAGCATGCTGACGGGCGTTTGGCCCGAGAAGCACGGGGTCCGAAACAACCAGTTCCAGAACCGGCGCTACGATGCGTTTCCGAGCTTCCTGAGCCGCGTCGAGGCCCTTCGGCCCGAGCTCAACACGTTCATCGCGTTGGATTGGCTCCCGCTCGTCTCCGAGACCTCGGGCGGCTTGATCCCGCTCGACGAGGTGGATCGGTCGGCGATTCACGATGGGTATGAGCTGGGATGGGCGGAGGCCGACGAGGCGGGGGCGGTGGCCGCGGTCGAAGCGATCGCGAGCTGGGACCCGGACGTCGCCTTCGTGTATCTGGGGAACCCGGACGAGACGAGCCACGCCATCGGCTCGATCGGACCCGAGTACATCGCGGCGATCGAGCTCGCGGACCGACACGTGGGGTGGATGCTCGACGCGGTCCGCTCGCGTGACTCGTACGAGTCGGAGGACTGGCTCGTCCTCGTCTCGACGGATCACGGGCGGCGGGCCGACGGGGGTCATGGCGGGCTGTCACCGGAGGAGATGACGATCTTCGTGCTCGCGCACGGACCGAGCGTCACCCCGGGCACGATCGCGGAGCCACCGTCCATCGTCGACGTCCCGGTCACCGCGCTCGCGCACCTCGGCATCGAGATCGACCCGGCGTGGCGGCTCGACGGGCGCCCCGTCGGACTCGACGCCCGTCGCCGCTGACGACGAGGATGTCGAAAGGCCTCAGAGACGCTCGACCAGCCGGGTAAGAGACTCGAGCTCACCGCGCGACGTCGCCGCCACTCGCCCCTCTCGATCGATGACGTACACGACCGGCACGTGGACGATGTCGCCGTCATCGAGATCGCGCGTGCGCTGGACCTGCCAGCCGTCGAGCACGGCGTTCACCTCTTCCACGCTTCCGCTGAGCGCGAACCCATCCGTCGATAGATGCCACGCCCGGGCGAGATAGGGCAGTCGGGACGGGGTGTCGCGCCACGGGTCCAACGTGACGACGAGCAGCACGGCGTCGGAGAGCTCGGCCAGACGCCCGCGCACGATCTCGGCGTTGCGGACCACGAGCGGGCACACCGTCTCGCAGTGCCCGAACGCGAACGTGAGCAGCACGGGACGACCCCGAAAGCGCTCGAGGGTCGCGCGGTCCCCGTTTTGGTCGACCAGATCGAGCGGCCCGGGGGACAGCTCGGTCCCGAGCGGTCGCGCCGGATGCTCGGGGTCCGGCGCGATGCTGACGACGGTCGTGGCGCGGGCCTCGGTCACGCGCAGCCCCGCCGCGGCGAGCCCCCCCACGATCACGACCGTCGCACCCGCCAACGCACCCCGTCCCCACGTCCGACCAGCCAGCCCCGCCAGGGTGCCGCGCACCTCACGAGCCCACCCCACGTAGAGCACCCCGAGCATTCCGATGGGCTGTCCGATCAAGAGCAGCCAGCCCGACGAGTCCGGGAGCCCCGTGTCGGTCGTGTTGAAGCACACCGAGCGGGCACGGGCCAGCCACTCCGGCGCGTCGCCCGGCATGGGCCACAACGCGAGCGCCCACCACGCCACGGTGATGGCCAGCCATCCGCCCAACGCGATCAGGGTCCAGGGCGCGATCGCCCCGGACCGCCGATCGCCGACTCCGACACGACTCACGCTACGCCTCCGGGAGCGCGCGTCCTCACCCGACCTGCCACACGAACGAGAGCAGTTTCCAGTTCACGAAGTAATAGGTGATGAACGCGGCCAGGAACACGAACACGAGGATCATCGTGCCCGGCACCGGACCCAGCTTCCCGGGCGCCTCGGGCTCCGGCGCGTCCTTCGGGATCTCGGTCCACGGACGCTTGTAGACCCCTGGCGGGATCGAGCCCGCGTGCGCGACTTCCTCGCCCGCCGGGAGGGGCTTGCCGAAGAACACCGACCACACGGTGACCAGGATGTAGATCCCACCGCCGATCGCGGCCACGATCCCGCCGAGCGCCATCACGCCGATCACGAGATCGACGGCGGGCGTGTACTCGACGGGGAACGGCGCGCCCTGGTACGTGATGTCCCAATGGCGGCGTGGGACCCCGAAGCTCCCCGCGAACGTCATCGCCATCGAGAAGATCAGCATCCCGATGCTGAAGACGTAAGGCTGCCACCTCGCCATACCGTAGAAGGCCACCTTCTTTCTGAAGATGAGCGGCACCACGTAGTACGTGATGCCTATGAAGGCCATCGCCGTACCGCTGACGACCGTCGCGTGGAAGT
>JAKSCH010000224.1 GCA_022360695.1 Gemmatimonadota bacterium | reverse complement strand
TGCAGGATGCCACCTTCTCGCGCGGCAGCGGGGTTGACCACCGTGATTTCGACTCGTGCTCCGACCAGTTCCACCCGAGTCGCGCGATCAATGATGTTGCCCACCAGTAGTCGGGGGTGACTCTCAATGGTACCGCTGCAGATCACGAGCGAAGAGCCGGGACTGATTGGTTGCGCCGCAAGCCGATCGGCAGGACATGCCGCTGATCCGACCAGAATCCCAATGAGGACCCGTCCGATCAAGTTTCCGCTACGAGGTTGCGGCCCCACGTGAGACGGGTTGCCGGCGCACCCCACGCCGCGTCTCCAAAGGTGGAGCGCGACGCTATCCGCGTTCAAGCTTGCTACGAGCATTCACATGCCTTGGTTGCACGGACGACGAGGCGGGTCAAACCCCATCCGACTATGAGCTCGCGCGGCCTACATCGAGAACCTGCGACACTCCACACGATACCAGATCGCCGAATGCAGCGCCGGTTAGGGACTTCGATTTCTTTCCGAGATAGTCGCCGCTCGAGTATCCGCAGCTGCGAGCGACGCTATCGCGGTGTCCTTGCGTCAGTCGGGCCACATGGACCGCCAGGGACAAGTGAAGAAGATCGAGCGTTCGCTTGGGCGTCGGTAGACCAAGCTCATCTAGTTGGCTACCGAGCTGTGACCTGTTTGTGCCCGAACGCTTCTGCCACTTGCCGGCTGTGTTCGCGGCTGGCGGCCGTATCGCAGCCGCATAGCAGGCGATCGCTGCTGACGGCCAAGCAGTGGACTGGACGGCTGGACGAGACGGCAGGGTATGACGCCGGTCACTCTTTCCGGCCACATGCCCGACGGCGGGCGCGCTTGCCGCGAGCGACCTCGGTTTCAAGCGCGTCGAGTCGCTGCTCCCAAAAACCGCGGAAGCGCTCGAGCCAGGCATCGACCTCCCGTATCGGCGCCGTTTCCACCACGTAGAGTCGCCGCGCCCCGTCGATCCGAGCCGTGGCGAAGCCGCTGTCCCGAAGTACTCGTAGATGTTGGGAGACGGCCGACTGTGTGATCCCGAACTCGTCTTCAATCACCGCGACGAGATCACCCGAGCTGGCCTCGCCATCGGCAAGCACCTCTAGAATACGGCGTCGTACGGGGTGACCCAGTACGTCGAAGGCGTGCATCAACCGTCCTCGGACTCTACGGTCTCACCGGTGTAGAAGGCGCGTGTTCGCTCGGCGGCGGCCCTCGCGAGATCCGTGGCCGTCCCGGATGCCATCGAAGCATCGCCCCAAGCATCGCTGCTCTCGCGGACGAACCGCTTCCCCTGTTCCGAAGAGAGCCACTCCGTGGCCGTCTCGGGAGACGAGGAAGCATTCGTTGTAAGATGCTGATCGAGCCCCGACAGAGCTTGATCCCACCCCACACCGACCGCGCCCGGGCCGAACCGATCCCACCAATCGTCCGACACGTGTGCGACGTGCTCGAGCCGTAGAAGCGTCCCGCCGGCCGGGTCCTCCGACAAGTCGACCGTAACCCAGCTCACTTCTTCTTGCATCCGCCACGTGACCGCCAGGTGTCGTGGCGGGTTGCAGGCCGTGATCTCACCGCCCGCGTTGCCCTCCAGCTGATACCGACCACCCAAACGCAGGTCGCCCGAGATCGGCAGTAACCACCGCGGAATCCGCTGCGCATCGGTCAGCGCGTCCCAGAGGTCGTCCGAGGTCGTGTCGTACGTCCGTGTCGCGACGACGACGCGCGCCGGTCGACCGTCGTGCTCGCGGCTCGAGACCTCTCGTGTGACGGCGCCGATCAGACGTGTGACGTCCATGGTCATCGGGGCTGCTCCTTCCGGAGGATCGCGAAGGAGCATTGTATAAGAACATACTAATATTAGCAAGAACTAAATCGCTGTCCGTTCGACCGATGACTGTCGTGTCTTTCCGCACGAGAAGGACCACGTGCTGCCGGGCCGCATCTTCGGGCTCGACGGCCTTCACTGGACGCCTGAAACGCACGCCGCGATCGCGCAACGACTTCTCGAGCAAGTGAGCTGGGCCACGAGGTCCGCGACCGAATCGAAGAACCGCTAGCGCGCTAGACAGAAGTCGCGTTCGCTCAATCTCTAGTCTCGCTGTCGGCCTTCGGGCGCTCCTGTCGTCGATACGCCGGCTACAGTACTGTGACATCAGACGTCACTGTCAACATCTATATATAATCAGTCTCCCACAGTCACTGCGCCTACTATTGGAGGCACTTCCATGCCGATGTACTGGACGCTCAAGCGAGCCGCGGCCGCAGACCGTCACCGGATCATCGACTCCATCTCGCGATTGCGCCGACAGATCGCGAGAGAGATCCCCCGCCGCACGGCCCGTGACACGCTGCTGCTGGCCACGTGGAATCTCCGGGACTTCGACTCCAACAAGTTCGGTCACGGACCGCGGCTGCCCGAGTCCTTCCACTACATGGCCGAGATCATCGCCGCGTTTGACATCGTGGCGCTACAAGAGATCAACCGGAGCCTCCGGGGCCTGGAACGTGTCATGAAGCTCCTGGGCCCCCGGTGGCAGTACATCATCACCGACGTGACGGAGGGACCGAGCGGCAACGGTGAGCGCATGGCATACGTGTACGACAGCAGGAAGGTGCACTTCCAACACGTCGCCGGCGAAGTCGTGCTCCCCGACTCGCAGCTCGTGAACGGCGAGAAGCAGATGGCCCGGACGCCGTTTCTGGGCGCGTTTCAATCCCATTGGCTCAAATTCACCCTTTGCAACGTCCACATGTATTACGGTGGCTCGAGCGGGCCTGGCTACGATCGTCGTGTGAAGGAAATCGAGCAGATCGGCAAGTTCCTA
>JAKSCH010000301.1 GCA_022360695.1 Gemmatimonadota bacterium | reverse complement strand
CGCCGTTCCGGTAGTAGTCGACCGCTACCTCCGTGTCGAGCCGCGCGATCGCCTCGAAGGACCGCTCTGCACCGTCGGCCGACGTCACGGTGACAGTGACCGTGTCCTTGGGCTCGAGGCCATCGGCGATCCCGGTGATCCGAAAGCGCTCGGTGCCATCGAGACCCAACGACCCGGCGTCGTCGCCCTTCCTGAACTGGGTCGGCAGGATGCCCATGCCGATCAGATTCGAGCGGTGGATCCGCTCGTAGCTGACCGCGATCACCGCCTTCACGCCCTGGAGATACGGTCCCTTCGCCGCCCAATCGCGGCTCGAGCCCGAGCCGTACAGCGATCCGCCGATCACGATCGTCGGGGTCCCCTCCTCGATGTACATCATCGCCGCGTCGAAGATCGACATCTGCTCGCCGCTCGGGACGTGGACGGTGTAGCCCCCCTCGACGCCGGGCACCATGTGGTTGCGGAGTCGGATGTTCGCGAACGTGCCGCGCATCATCACTTCATGGTTGCCACGTCGAGACCCGTAGGAGTTGAAGTCCTTGAGCGCGATCCCGTGCTCTTGCAGGTAGGACCCGGCGGGGGAGTCCTTGGCGATCGAGCCTGCCGGGGAGATATGGTCGGTCGTCACCGAGTCCCCGAGCAACGCGAGACAGCGCGCGTCGTCGATGTCGGCCAGCTCCGGTACCTCCCTCGACATCCCCGTGAAGAACGTGGGCTGCCGCACGTACCGCGAGTCGGGGTCCCACGCGAACTGGCTTCCGGTTGGGATTTCGAGCGAGTTCCAGCGCTCGTCCCCGGCGTACACTTCCGCGTACTTGGCTTGGAACATCTCGGTCCGCACCGACGTGCGGACGGCGTCGTTGATCTCCTGCTGGCTGGGCCAGATGTCGCGCAGGTAGATGTCTTCGCCCGCGTCGTCGGTTCCGAGCGGCTCCGTCTGCAAGTCGATGTCCATCCGCCCCGCGAGCGCGTACGCGACGACGAGCGGTGGCGAGGCGAGATAGTTCGCGCGCGAGTCGGGGCTGATCCGTCCCTCGAAGTTCCGGTTCCCGGACAACACGGAGCACGCGACGAGGTCGTGCTCGCGGATCGCGGCCGAGATCTCCGGCGGGAGCGGTCCGCTGTTTCCGATGCACGTGGTGCACCCGTACCCGACCACGTGGAAGCCGAGCGACTCGAAGTCGTCCAACAGCTCCGCCTCGGCCAGATACTCCGTCACGACCATCGATCCGGGCGCCAGACTCGTCTTCACCCAAGGCTTGCTGTCGAGTCCCTTCGCGACCGCGTTCCGAGCGAGCAGCCCCGCACCCACCATGACCGAGGGATTCGATGTGTTGGTGCAGCTCGTGATCGCGGCGATCACGACCGATCCATCCCGCAGCTCGAACTCGTGTGTCTCGCCGTTCTCCGCCGTCATGCGAACGGCGACGCCCGCGGGCGCCTCGGCGGTCGCTACCCCGCCCTCCTCGGCACCCGGCGACCACGAGGTCGCTTGGCCGGCGGCCGCCGCGCCGGAGCCGGACCCCTTGATCGCGTCGAGCGCATCGAAGAACCGGTCCTTGCTCTCCGAGAGCGGCACGAGCTGCTGCGGGAGCTTCGGACCGGCGATGGCGGGCTCCACGCTGCCGAGATCGAGCTCGGTGTGATCGCTGTACTCGGCGACGGGCGACGCGGCGTCGTGAAACAGCCCCTGTCGGCGCGCGTAGGCTTCGACGAGCTGCACGTGCTCGTCCGACCGGCCCGTGAACCGCAGATAGGAGAGCGTCTCCTCGTCGATCGGGAAGATCGCGCAGGTGGACCCGAACTCGGGCGACATGTTGCCGAGCGTGGCCCGGTCCGCGAGCGATAGCGCGGCCAAGCCGGGACCGTAGAACTCGACGAACTTCCCGACCACGCCGGTCTCGCGGAGGATCTCGGTGACACGCAGGACGAGGTCCGTGGCGGTCGCCCCCTCGGGGAGCTGACCATCGAGTCGGAACCCGAGCACGCGCGGGACGAGCATCGAGAGCGGTTGCCCGAGCATGGCGGCCTCGGCCTCGATCCCACCCACGCCCCAGCCCAGCACGCCGAGTCCGTTGATCATCGTCGTGTGGCTGTCCGTGCCCACGAGCGTATCGGGGTACGCCACCCGCTCGCCGCTCGTCGTGTCGTCGAACACCACGCGCGCGAGATACTCGAGGTTCACCTGGTGCACGATCCCGGTCTCGGGCGGGACGACCTTGAAGTTGTCGAACGCGTTCTGACCCCAGCGCAGAAACGCGTAGCGCTCGTGGTTGCGCTCGAACTCGCGCTCCGCGTTGATCGCGAAGGACATCGGCGTGCCGAACGAGTCGACCTGCACGGAGTGGTCGATCACGAGCTCGCACGGCATCAAGGGGTTGATGCCCGCCGGGTCGCCGCCGAGCTCCGCCATCGCATCGCGCATGGCGGCCAGATCCACGACCGCGGGCACGCCGGTGAAGTCCTGGAGCAGCACCCGCGCGGGGCGAAAAGCGATCTCACGCCCGGGCGTCGTCTGGGGGTCCCAGTTCGCGATCGCGGACACGTCTTCGGCGTCGACCGACCGGCCGTCTTCGTGACGCGCGAGGTTCTCGAGCACGATCCGGATCGAGAACGGCAGCCGCTCGAGGTCCGCGCCCGTGGCCGCGGCGACGGCCGGGAGATCGTACAGCGTAGCGGCCCCGCCGGGCGCATCGAAGGCCGCGCGAGCGCCGAACGAGTCGGGATTCGAGTTCATGTCGATCGGTTCTCTTTCTCTGAAACGCCGCGAACGGCGTGCGAATACGAGTCTCCTTTGAACTTATCGCCTACCGTGATGCGAATCGACGGGGCCGGTCCGCTCGACCGGCCCCGTCGCACGAGCACGCCCCACCCGTTGCCGCGGATCGAGATCCGCGACGCGTCAGACCGTCGGCGTCTCGGCCGGCTTCCGCGCCCGGATGAACGCGGACATGAATCGTCCGGCGGCGGCGTCCGCGATCTCGTCCGCGTCGGGCAAGCTCGCGACGAGCGCGCGCGTGTCTTCGAGCTCGTACACGCGCGTCGGCTCGATGCCGACATCCTCGAAGCCGGCGGCCTCGAGATAGTCGACGTACTGGGTCTCTTCGAGCGCACCCGCGACGCAACCGATCCAGAGCTCCACGTTCTCTCGGATTCGGTCGTCGACCGGGCCACGGACGACGATGTCGGAGACCGCGAACCGACCGCCGGGCTTGAGCACGCGAAACGCCTCGGCAAGCACCCGTGGCTTGTCGCCCGAGAGATTGATCACGCAGTTCGACAGGATCACGTCCACGCTGGCGTCCGGGAGCGGGATGTCCTCGATCTCGCCGCGGAGGAACTCGGCGTTCGTGACCCCCGTCTTCTGCTGGTTCGCGCGCGCCAGCTCGAGCATCTCGTCCGTCATGTCGAGGCCGAACGCCTTCCCGGTCGGCCCGACGCGCTTTGCCGAGAGCAGCACGTCGATGCCACCGCCCGATCCGAGGTCGAGCACGACCTCGCCTTCGCCGAGCGAAGCGAGGGCCGTCGGGTTCCCGCACCCCAGCGAAGCGAGAACCGCCTCGTCCGGAAGCTCGCTCTTCTCGACCGCCGAGTAGAGACCGCTGGTCACCGGGTCGGCCGCCTCGGTCGTTCCGCAGCAGGCGGTGTCCGCCGCGTCGGCCGCCGGCCCACAACAGGCCTGGCTCCCGGCGCCCGCCTGTTTGGCGGCCGCGGCGTACTTCTCCCGTATCGTGTCCTTGAGCGTATCCGTCGTCGTCATCGTCGCCTCCTTACGTATCAATAAACGTTGATATACTCAGCCGGGTAAAAAAGGGGCCGGCTAACCGCAGCACGCGTCCACCTCGTCGACTGCCCCATCCGCCAGCCGCTCGATCTCTCCGGCGAGCGCGCGCAGCGCTTCGCGATCGAGCGCGTAGTGCATCCACCGACCCTCCTTGCGAGCGCGGACGAGGCCGGCCTCGCGCAGCTTCTTGAGGTGAAACGACAGCAAAGGCTGTCGATCCCCGCAACAGCTCGTGAGATCGCAAGCACAGCGCTCGCCCGCGGCGAGCGTTCGAAGGATCCCGAGCCGCTTCGTCTCCCCCAGCGCCGCGAACGCGGACGAGAGGGTCTCGGGTGATGTCGCGATTGGCGGTTCTCCGCCGAGCTTCGTGGTCGTCATGCTACCATTATATCAACTTCTGTTTATATGTCAACCCCCGGTCCCCCGGTGCCGGCAGACACCACCCGTCGGCCCGGGAGATCCGGCGCACGGCGCGGGCGCGCCTCAGAAGTCGGCGACGACGCCGAGCCCGTGAGCCTCCGCGCCAGCGAGCGCGGCCTCGGCGATCGCCACGTCCTGGGCGGCGTTGCCGACGGACTTGAAGTAGGTCACCGGGTAGCCGTTCGCTCCGGATGGCGACCGCCCGGCCACGATCTCGCCGAGCTCGGCGTCGATGGCGTCCTCATCGATCAGCCCTTCGTCGCGAGGCCGGATCAGATCACCGGCCTCGGCCCAGATGGCTTCGCGCTGATCGACAACGATACGCGCGCGACGAACGAGGTCCGCGTCGACTTCCTGCATGTCCGGCCGGAACGACCCCACGGCGCTCACGTGCGCGCCATCCTCGAGGTCGGCGCTCGCGAAGACGGGTGTCGTGCTGGTCGTCGCCGCGATCACGATCCCTGCGTCGCGGAGCGCGGCGGTCGGATCGGAGATCGCCACGACGCGTGGCGGCTCGACGTCCGCACCGGGCGGGACGAGTGTCTCGAGGCGGGCGTTCAAGCGCTCGGCGAGGGCGGTCGCGCTCGCACCGGACCGGGACACGATCCGGATCTCCGCGAGCCGTCGCGTGCCCGCGATGATCTCCACGTGCGAGCGGCCCTGGACGCCGGCACCGAACACGGCGAGCACGTCCGCGGCCGGATCCGCGAGCAGCTCGACCGCCAAGCCGGACCCCGCGGCGGTTCGAATCGCCGTGAGTCGCGTTCCGTCGAGCAGGGCTTTCGGCCGCCCCGTGGCGGCGTCGAGCAGGATGACGGCGCCCAGGATCGCGGGAAGACCCGAGCTCGGGTTCTCGGGAAACACGGACACGATCTTGGCACCGAGTCCGGCGCTTTCCCCCAGGTGGGCGGGCATGAGCAGGACCAGCCCACCGCCGGCGTCCAGGTGCGCGCGGATCGGTACGTTCGCCGTCCCGGTGGAAAGCCCGCGAAACGCGATCCGCATCGCGTCGACCGCCGCGGTCGGCCCCACCACCGCATCGATGTCCGCGGCGGAGACGATCCGGAGCGTCACGGCGCGCGCTCCAGATCGCCGAGCCTCCGCACGTCGACCCCGATCACGCCCGACTTGCTCTCGTCGAGGATGTCGGCGAAGCGCCCGCCCCACTCGATCTCGTCCGCCGTGTACGAGCTCCGGACGCGCACCTGATCCGCGTAGGTCTCCGAGGTCGCCGACACCTGGATGAGGAACTCCGCGTGCGCCGAGCGGAGGCGCTCGTGATCCCATCCGGCGAGCGGGCTGTCCGGTGTGATGCGGTGGACGATCGTCCAATGGAGCGGGAAGAACACGATGTGATTCGCCTCCAGCTCGAGCGGCGCGAACCGACGGACGGGGGTCGCACTGTCCCTGTCCACCCATGAGAAGTTGACGCGAGCCCAGGCGTCGAGGATCTCGCCGCGACGGGCGTTCGCGATCCGGAACATGAATGCCTCGCCGCCCCGATAGGGTCCGATGACCGCGGTCGGGCTGAAGCGCACCTCGGCCGTCGGTCGAGACAGACGGGCGAAGATGAGCGCGGCCATGACCGCGAACCCGCCGAGTCCGACCAGCGCCTCGAGCGACATGATCAGGTTCGCGGTCACGGTGCGCGGCGTCAGCACGCCATATCCCACCGTCGTGAGCGACTGCACGCTGAGGAAGAACGCTTGGAGAAATCGATCCAGCGGCGAAGTCGCGCTCAGCCCGCGGATGGCCTCGGGTCCGAGCGCGAAGTAGGCCGTCGCGAAGACCAGGTTGATCGCCAGGTACGTGAGCACCATGCCCACGTAGAAGTGCCCCCACGTGATCCGGATCAGGTGCTCGTACACCGACGTGGAGCCGATCCAGTGGAGACCCTGTCGGCGGGCGTTGAACGTCCCGTCTCGGTTCAGGAGCCGCAGCGTCTCGTCCCGGACGCCGGCGCTCCCGAACCCCATGTCGTCGTTTCTGTCCTGCGAAAACGGACTATTGTTACGCTTCATTACATTGTCCCATAACGATTTACAGCGCTCACCTCAACTTGTCGTCGAGCTCGTGG
>JAKSCH010000213.1 GCA_022360695.1 Gemmatimonadota bacterium | reverse complement strand
TTCGGCCGGAAACGCGTCGGTCTGCTCACGCTCGACACCGAGAAGGTGGCGGCCGTGGAGCAGCTCTCCGCGTACGCGGAGCTCTCGGGTCTCCCGTTCGAGGTCGGTTACCACGCCGACGAGCTCAAGGAGATCTGGTATCGTCTCCGTGGCTGCGCGGTCGTGCTCGTGGACACGCCGGGACGGCTGCCGACCACCGAGGACGGAGAGACATCCGGGTGGCTCGCGACGCTACGCGCGATCCGACCCGACGAGGTCCACCTGGCGCTCCCGGCCACGCTTCGACCCAAATGCGTCCGTGCGATCGGGGAACGCTGGGGCCCGTGCTGGCCCACCCACATGATTCCGACGCGGATCGATGAGGGCGGTGCGGATTGGGAGGATGTCGTCGAGCTCGTCCACGAGCTCGGGCTTCCACCTCGCTGGGTGTCGGCGGGCCCCGACGTGCCGGGCGTGCTGGAGCCGGCGGCAGGCCGAATTCTCTCGGATCTCGGGTTGGACGTCGAGCGAAAGACGCGTGAGGCGACGCCGTTCGAGCTGGTCGATGCCGAGGGATCGATTTCGTGACCACCGCGAGCGAGCCGCGTCTCGATGGCGCCTGGGTCGTCGCGAGCGGGAAGGGCGGCTCGGGGACATCGACCGTCGCGGGGCTGGTCTCGTACGCCGCGTCGGAGGCGGGCGCCTCGATCCTCCTCGTCGATGGGGATCTCCAGTTCGGCGTGCAGCACCTGCTGTTCGGGTTGGCCGCGGGCCGTGGGCTCGCCGCGCTCCGGGGTGGAGGCGCCGACCCGCTGTCGCTCCCGGTCCAGGTGGCCGAGGGACTGATGGTGCTCCGCGGAGGACCCGACGGCGATCAACCGCCGCCGGTCGGCGCCGAGCTCGACGCGACGTTCCGTCGAATCTCGCCGCTGCTCCGTTCGTTCGGTGCCTGCGTGATCGATGCCGGGTCCCGCTACGCGACCGTGAGCGCGGCGCTGCGCGCCGGGGGCGACCGACTCCTGGTGGTCACGCGGCCCGATCGCATCTCGATCGCGGCGGCGTACGCCCTGGTCAAGCATACCTGGGAGCGATCCCCCGAGCTCCCGATACACGTGGCCGTGAACGCGACCGAATCCACGGAGGCCCACGTCGCGTTCAAGGCGATCGCGACCGCCTGCGACCGATTCCTCGACCGGCCCCCCGTCTTTGCCGGGACGATTCCCGATGACCAACGGCTCGGCGAGCGACTCGACGCCGGACGGCCGCTGCACGACGGGGAGCCGGAAGGAGCCGCGTACGAGGCTGCGCGCTTCCTCGAGAAGCGAATCAAGACCCGAGCCGCGACCCGCACCGGACCGGGTGTGGCGTGGAGGATGTGAGGATGGGACAGGTGGCCCTGTGGGACGAATATCGAAAGGGACGAGACCCCGCGACGCGCGACCGGATCCTCGGCGAGCATCTCGGGCTGGTCCACCACGTGGCGCGAAAGCTCCAGCGTCGGCTGTCCGACCAGGTCGAGTACGATGAGCTACTCGGACCGGGCACGATCGGGTTGATGGAGGCCGTCGAGAGCTTCGACCCGGATCGCGGGATGGCGTTCAGCACCTTCGCGGTGCCCCGCATCCGCGGCGCGATCCTCGACGACCTGCGGCGCCGCGACTCCGTGCCGAGGTCGGTGCGCGAGAAACAGAGCGCGCTGCGGGAGGCGGAAGACGCGCTCCGACAGACGCTCGGTCGCGAGCCGACGCCGACCGAGACGGCCGAAGCGCTCGGGATCGAGACCGAGAAGCTGTGGTCGTGGCAGAAGACGACGCGCTCCGCGTGGCGCGTGTCGCTCGATCAACCGATCCAGGTGTCGACCGGCGACGCGGAGAACACGAAGCTCGACGCGGTGATCCCCGCCGAGGAGTCGCTCGCGGACGAGGCGGTCGAGCACGAAGAGACCGTCGCGCAGCTCAGCGAGGCGATCGCCGGGCTGGGCGAGCGCGATCGACTCGTGCTGACGCTCTACTACTACGAGGAGCTCAAGCTCCATCAGATCGCCGACATCCTCGGCGTCACCGAATCACGCGTTTCGCAGATCCGTTCGGCAGCGCTCAAGCGGCTGCGGTGCGAGCTGGTCGACTAGGCATCGCGGAGGGCCGGGTCCGCCGGTCTCCGAGAAGCCGTTCGTCGGTCTCCCGGGAGGAATCGAGATGAAGAAGGTCAAGACGGTACTCACGCTGGTCGCGGTGCTGGCGATCCCGGCGGTCATCGCCTATCCGGTCGCGCACACGCCAACCGGTGGAGAAGGGGCGCTCTCGCCGCGGGATCTCCTCATGGCGCGGATCGCGGAAGCGGCGCAAGCGGCCGGCGGCACGGTGTCCGAGCCGGTCGGCATGCTGCCGGCGCTGCTCACGGTCGCGCTGATCGGGCTGTTCGTGCTTCGGCTCGCGCTGCGCCGCCCCCCGGCCGTGAAGCCCCAGCGACCGGCGCGCGCGCACCGGGCGTCGACGGCGCTCGAGCTGATCCGGGACGGTGCCCGCTCCGACGAGGTGATGGTCACCGCGCGCGTGTCCCGCGACGCGGTCGAGCTGCTCCGGCACACCACGGTGGGTCACGTCGGCGCCGGCTCGTAGGGCGGTCTCGAGACCGACTCTCAGGTTTGAGAGTCGGTCGTCGTCAAACGGAGC
Source organism: Gemmatimonadota bacterium (assembly GCA_022360695.1). Lineage (GTDB taxonomy): Bacteria > Gemmatimonadota > Gemmatimonadetes > Palauibacterales > Palauibacteraceae > Palauibacter. The sequence goes on along the minus strand of JAKSCH010000213.1, from coordinate 56 downwards.
GAGATGGAGTCCGTTTCGACCCAACTACCGGGTTCTCATCCCTCGGGAGCCCGCAT
>JAKSCH010000490.1 GCA_022360695.1 Gemmatimonadota bacterium | reverse complement strand
CTCGTGTCCTGGAACAACCAGTACGCGTACGACGCCGCGGTCGAGCTCTGGCAGCCGGGCGATGCGGTCGGCGATGGCGTGCACGCGCTCGATTGGGGGCAGTACGGCGACCTCATGATGGGCGACTACGCGAAGGCGCGGCTCTGGATGGAGCGCCTCGATGAGCTCACGACGCTCAACGGATACGGATCGGGCGGCTCACGCGGCGCGGCCGGGATGGCGCGGGCCCAGGGCGCCGTCTCGTTGCTCGAGGCGCGGTACATCGTCGACACGGAGGAGTGGGAGGTCCAGCCGGTCACCGACGCGTCCAAGGCACACGAGCTCCTCGCCACGGGTCTGAGCGCCTATCACCTCGAGGATGCCGAGACGATGGCCGCTGCGGAAGAAGCGCTCGCGGCCCTCGCGTCGGATACCGAGGACAAGTACACGAAGATCATGCACAAGCAGGTGGGCGCGCTCCGTCACGCGGCCATGGGACACGCGAGCGTGGCCACCGGGCTCATGGACGAGGCCGTGACGATCCTCGAGACGATGGCGCCGCCGCGCGGCTCGGCGACGCCCGTCAAGCCGGTGCACGAGCTGTACGGCGAGATCCTGCTCGACCTCGAGATGCCGGCGGAGGCAGCGGAGGCGTTCGACACATCGCTCACCCGGCTCCCGAACCGACCGAGATCGCTCCTCGGGCTCGCGCGCGCTCGGGTCCTGCTCGGCGAGCACGAGCTCGCGAGAGAGGCGTACCGGAAGCTGACCGAAGTGTGGGCCGGTCGCAGCTTCGCGGAAGTCGACGAGGCGCGTCAATTCCTCGAGGAGACGGACGAGGAGCTGAAGGACGCCGGAGCGCGTTGACGCCGAGCGGCGACAAACGTGTCTTCCTCTCGATGGATCCGAGGGATCAACGTCGGTGGGCGCGAGCGCATGAAGCTGGACGCGCTCCGTGAGCTCTACGACGGGCTCGGGCTCGAGAACCCGCCCACCGCGAGGAATCGGCGCTCGGTGCTCGCCCTGCGGACGCTCGCCCACCACCACCGCCCGCGACCCATCAGAACACGGCCAGCAGATCGAGCACGGGTACGCCCATGAGCGCGGATCGACCCGTCCGCACCTGAACCAGGACCTCGATCGTCGCGAGCGGGCGGACCGACTCGGCGGCCTCCAGGAGCTCCTCGGGCACCGCGATGTAGACGAACCCATCGCTCGGATCCGGCGCTCGGGCCAGGATGAAGGGCTCGCCTTCGTAGAAGTCGGTTCGTTCGGGCTCCGCGCGCTCGAGAGCCACGAACTGAACCGTCCAACGAAGCCGGAGCCCCTGGTAGTCATCGGGGCTGGCCTTGAGGCCGGCCGCGGAGATGTCGACCAGGACCGAGTCGGGGTGCGAGGTGACGAGCTCCTCGGAGCGCACCCACCCGTCGATGCGGATGCGCGTCCACCGGTCGCCACGCTCCACGACGGTGACCGGAGTGCCCGCCGCCACCTGCCCGAGCTCCGCTCCATCGGGCGCCGTTCGAACGTCGAGGGACGTGGCGCCGGTCGTGAGCTGACGACCGGCGGCGACCAAGGCGCGGGGTCTCGGCTCCTCGGGGGCCACGCTCGCGCCCACGGGTGGACCCAGCGCCGCGCTCCGCACCCAACCGGACCGCCGCACGCGCGACCACCCGTCTCGGTCTTCGAGACGATCGAGCAGAAAGCCCTCGAGGAGACGAGCCACGGTCAGCCCGGATGGGTCGTCGCGGAGATCCTCACCGCCGGCCCTCGACACGATCGCGTTGTGCCCCTCGCGTGACGTTCGACCGAGCCCATCGGTCCGCACCCAGCCTTCGAGGGTGACCTCCGCCCACGAGCCATCCGTCCCGGTCTCGACGAGCCGCAGTCCGCGACCGAGGTCGGCGAGTCGAATGCCATCGGCCGTCTTGCGGAACACCTCGCCGTCGACGAGCACTTCCCGCATCTGCGATGAGAGGGGTTGGGAACCGGCGCTGAAGAGCACTGTAGCAACGACGCATGTCCATGCCCGTCGCGGCGCTACACGCCCGAGCGTTTTTCTGGAAAGGACCCGGTCCGCCACCTAAGTTCCCCGCGCCACGGCCTCCTCGGGGAGAGGGGGCCTAGTCGTCCGATATATAGGAGTCGCTCCGAACCAGTGTCAAACTCGAAGCGCGCCCGCCGACCCATCTCTGGCGGCATCGTGGTGTACGCCCTCGTCGGCGTCGGGCTCGCGATCGGGCCCGACCGGAGCGTGGCACAGGATTCACCCATCGTCACGGGGACGGAGCGCATCGATTCGCCGTTCCGGTGGCGCGAGCGTGGGTTTCGTATCGGGCTGTTCGGCGGCTACCACCAGGGAAACCGAGGGAACCTGGACTTCGGCCAGGGGCCGACCGCGACGGGGGGAGCGAAACTCCGCGCGCGGATCTCGAACCCTCTGTCGCTCGAGCTCGGAGCGACGTACGGCCCGGCGGAGCGGTGGGTCGTCGATCTGGCCGCGGACGGCGGACCAGCGATCATCGACACGGTCAACGCGCAATGGCTCCGTATGGACGCGGGCGCGCAGATCGGCCTGACCGGGCCGCGGACGTGGAACGGCTTCCACCCGTACGGTCTCGTCGGGGGCGGGTTCGTGTTCGAGATCGACGGCGGGGCGTCCGAGCTCCTGGCCGACCAGGCGCTGGCGCCGTTCCGATACAACATCGGCACCGCACCCCACATATACGTGGGACTCGGGTTCGAGATCTTCCCCTCCGAGCGCATCGGCATCGGGTTCGAGGCGCGCGATTATCTGATCCGACAGACGGCTCCGGACGGGTTCTTGCTCCCCGAGATTCTCGACGCGGTCGAGGCCGCCGGGGCGCCCGCACCCTCGCCGTCGGCGTGGCGACACAATCTGGAGTTCGGCATCTCGATCTGGTACTACTTCTGAGCGAGGGCGCGAGGTGGGTGACCGGAGGACGGGAGCCGGGAGACGCGGGATGATGCGGAGATGTGCGCTCGCCCTCGGGACGGTCGTCGCCTCGTGGGCACCGCTGGCGACGGCGGCCCAGGCTCCCGCGACCGAAGGGACGACGGCGCTCGAGCTGACGCGCGACCTGCACCAGCTCCAGACGACGCTCGCCGACATCCTCGATGAGCCCGCGCTCGGACGCGCCCACGTGGGACTCGTCGTGATGATCGCCGAGAGCGGTCAGGTGCTGTTTCGACACAACGCCGAGCGGCGGTTCGTCGCGGCGAGCACGACCAAGCTCGTGACCGGCGCGGTCGCGCTCCACCGACTGGGTGGCGACCACCGTTGGGAGACGTCGATCCGCGCGGTCGGCTCGCTCTCGGACGGCACGCTCGATGGCGATCTCGTCCTCGTCGGCGGTGGCGACCCGCTGCTTCGCCGTGAGACGCTCGAGACGATGGCGCGCTCGGTCCGCGCGGCCGGGATTCGACGGATCACCGGCGACATCGTCGGCGACGATCGTGCCTGGGCGGGTCCGCCGTGGGGACGCGGCTGGATGTGGGATGACCTGTACGGGTCGTACGCCGCCGGCGTGAGCGCGCTCCAGGTATCGCCCGCACGGATCTCGGCGGAGCTGCGACCGGGCGCCGAGCTCGGCGCGAGCGCGCAGCTTCGGATCTTGGAGGAGGGGACCGATCTCCCGGTGCGCGCTGCCGTGAAGACGGGAGCGCCGGGATCCGACGTGCGGCTGGAATACCTGCCCGACGCCCCGTCCGGCAGGGTCGTGTTGGCCGGGTGGATCCCGATCGACGCGACGCGCGTACCGCTCGGCTTCGCCCCCCCACACCCGACCCGATACACGGCCGATCTGATGCTTCGATCGCTGGCGGGTGCGGGCGTCGAGATCGAAGGACGGGCACGCCGCGCGGATCTCGACGAGCGTTTCGAGGACGCCGCGTGGCAGCGATCGTTCCGATCCGAGCCGCTCGCGACCGCGCTCGAGCAACTGCTCAAGGTCAGTGACAACCAGGTCGCGGAGACGCTGCTTCGCACGCTGGGGACGCTGGGCGGGGACGGCTCGGCCGAGGCCGGACTCGAGGTCGTTCAGTCGACGCTCTCGAGTTGGGGAATCGAGCCCGACGCCTACTCGCTTTCCGACGGGTCGGGTATGTCGCGCTACAACGAGCTCGCGCCCGCCGCGCTCGTCCGGATGCTCCGACGAACCTCGCAGCTCGCCGGGTTCCGGCAATTCCACGATGCCCTGCCGATCGCGTCGGTGGATGGAACGCTGTCGCGGCGCTTCCGCTCGACCGCCGCCAGCCGCGTCGTACGGGCGAAGACCGGGTCGCTGTCGCGCGTCCGGGCCCTCGCCGGTTTCGTCGAGGACGGTGACGGCGAGACGCTCATCTTCGCGCTCCTGCTCAACGCGTACGACGCCCCGGACAGCGTGGCGACGGCGCTCGAAGACCTGCTCGTCGAGCAGCTGGCGCTGTACCACGGGCCGACCTATCCGGGAGGTCGGGCCGGCTCCCCGTGAGCGCCGCCGACTGGGTCTCCTTCGAGGAAGCCTACGCGGCCGTCTTGTCACGCGTGACGCGTCTGGGTGTCGAGCGCGTACCGCTCGACCGCGCGAGGGGCCGAGCGCTCGCGGAGCGAGTCGACGCGCGGGTCGCGCACCCGCCCTGGGACAACAGCGCCATGGACGGCTTCGCGGTTCGCGCTTCGGAGGTGCGCGGCGCGACGCGCGAGGAACCCGTCCTCCTCCCCATCTCGGGAGACGTCCCGGCCGGCTCGTTCCCCGAGGGTCCGCTCGAGCCGGGATCCGCAGTTCGCGTGATGACCGGCGCGCCGGTCCCCGAGGGCGCGACCGGCGTCGTACGGGTAGAGCACACCGACGGGGGTCCCGGCCGCCAGGTCCGGATCTTCGAGGACTCGGACTCCGAGCGCCACATCCGTCGACGCGGCGAGGACACGGAGCCGGGTGACACGCTCCTCGAGCCCGGCGAGGAGCTCGGACCCGCCGGGATCGCGGTCCTCGCCATGTCGGGAGTCGACGAGGTCCCGGTCGTTCGCCGTCCCAGGGTCGCGGTGCTCGCCAACGGGGACGAGCTCGCGGGGCCGGACGAGGTCGACGAGGTGCTGGCCGGACGCAAGCTGATGAACTCCAACGGACCGGCCCTCGCCGCCCAGGTCGAAGATGCGGGTGGGCGGGCCGTCGACCTGGGGATCGCGCGCGATGACCCGGACGACCTCCGCGAGCGTCTCGCTCTGGCGGACGAGTGCGATGCGATCATCTCGGCGGCCGGCGTGAGCGTCGGGGACCACGACTACGTGAAGCAGGTCCTCGACGAGATCGGGTTCGAACGGGCCTTTTGGCGCGTCCGGATGCGCCCCGGAAGCGCCACGGTGTTCGGTCGGTTGAGCGGCCGACCGTTCTGGGGCGTCCCCGGGAACCCCGTGTCCGCGTTGGTCACGTTCGAGACGCTCGTGCGGCCGGCGCTGCGGATCATGGCGGGGTTCCGTCGGCACACGCGACGGGTGATCGCGTGTCGGGCGGCGATGCCGGCCCGGGGTCCGGCCGATGTCGTGTCCTATCTTCGCGTCTTGGTCGAGGAGAATGCGGACCGTCGGCTGACCGCCCGGCTGACGGGCCCTCAAGGCTCCGGGATGCTCACCTCGATGGTGGCCGATGGGCTGATGATCCTGCCGCTCGGCGTCGATCACGTCGAGGCGGGGGCGGAGGTCGACGTCCTGCCGCTCCGGGAGCTGGCCCGAAGCGGCTGATCAGGGCGTCGATCGCGTTCAGCCGCCTCGGCGACGCTTCCTGCGCTCGGGTGGCAAATCGACCGTCCCGCGTACGTCCTGGTAGCTGATCCGTTCCCGCCGCGTTCCCTCGACCCGAAGGTCGCCGGAGACATCGCGGACGACCACGCTGCCCTGTCCCTTGTCCAACACCTCGACATCGCCACCGACTTCCTCGATCCGCGCGCGACCGGATCCGTCGCGGATTTCCACGCCCCGCTCGACGCCGACGATCGTGATCTCGCCCGACCCGTCGCGGAGCCGCGCGCTCCCCTCGACATCGCGCACCTCGACGCTCCCCGACCCGTCCTCCAACCGGAGATCGCCGCGGACATCCCGCACGAACAGGCTGCCCGAGCCGTCGGCGAGCTCGAGCGACCCCACGCCTTCGATCCGGACCCCGCCGCTGCCGTCTTCCACGCGCGTGTCGAGACCGCGCGGCACGGTGACCTCGAGGTCGATGCGCGCGTTTCCGCCCCAGCCGCGGGTCTCCGGGAACCGATCGCGAAGCTCGGCCCGGGACCCCCTCGAGCTCAGCGAGACATCGAGCCGATCGAACACATCCTCATCGTCGGCGCACAGCACCGCCTCGACGCGAATGTCGGAACCGTCCCCGCCCCGAATCTCGAGGGTGCCGGCGCCCGAGCGGACGTCGAGCAGCGAGATGTCGCGCGCGTCGAGATCGAGGGACAGCGTCCGCCGGTGATCGCAGTCGTCGTCCCACTGCGCGGCGCCGGGCGAGGCGGCCGCTGCGCCGACGATGAGCGCGGCCGGGAGCGTCTTCCGGAACATCGAGATCATGATCGGGTCTCCGGGTCGGGGGTCGAGACG
>JAKSCH010000352.1 GCA_022360695.1 Gemmatimonadota bacterium | reverse complement strand
GGGCCTCGCGGGTCTCGCCCTCTTGCTCACGGATCACATCCCGGTTCCGCTGGGACTCCCCCGGGTAGCCGCGGGGATCGCCCTCTACGTGGCGGTGGGCTTCGGGCTGGCGCGCTGGAATCCCGAGCGTCCGACCGCGTGGGCTCTTGCCCCCGCCTGGGCCCTCGGCACGCTGGGGACGGTCGGTCTCATCGACGCCTTCACGGGGCCGGCCGGCGACCCGACGCTGGCGGCGCTCCTTCTTCTCGGCCCGATCGCGTCCGCATACGCGGGGGCCCGGTGGGCACGTCGCGCGTCCCGAAGGCCTCTCAGGGCTCGAGCGCCTCGAAGGTCTCGTTCATGATCGGATAGTTTCGCCAATCTCCGTAGTCGAAGTGCCACCACTCGTATTCGTACACGCTGAATCCGACGTCTTCCATCGCATCGCGCAGGATCTCTCGGTGCCAACGCTGGAGCGCGGTGCCTCCCATGTAGTCGGGATAGGAGCGCTCCGAGAACTCGTCGTACCCCCCTACCATCGGGACGGGGTCACCGGTCTGAAGGTCGTACAGGGTCAGATCCACGGCGGCGCCTCGGTTGTGCCGCGACCCGTCGCTCGGATCGGCCACGAAGATCTTCTGGTGCTCCGGCGTGGCGTCGAAGAACATCTTCGTGACGAACCAAGGTCGATACGCGTCGTGAATCAGCCGTCCGTAGCCGTGCTCGGCGAGCGCGCGGTGCGCGCGAAGCAGCGCCTCGGCGGCCGGACGCTGTAGGTACGCGTGGGGCGCTCGATAGAACGTCGCACCCATGAAGTTGTCCTCTGTCGCGTATCGAATGTCGTATCGGATCGACGGGTCGAGCGAGGAGAGCTCGACCAGATCGGGCGCGCGGAAGTCACCGGTTTCCACCGGAGGCGTCGCCGCGAGAGCGACATCCCGGAGCTCCTCGATGGGACGCACGGGATCGATGCGGAACGTCTCGCCTTCCTCCGTGCCGATCGCCCGCCGCTCGAACCAGAGCCCCGCCACGAGCGCGCCGGTGACCCGACCGGCATCGTCGCGCTCGAACGCGAGGCGCTCTCCGTGGTAGAGCCCGCCCTCCGCCGGGAACGCGAACGTGTCGGGTCCGAGCTCCTCGAGGCGATCGATCTCGATCCACTCGATGAGCGCGTGGAGCGCCCCCGCCTCCTCGTAGACGAAGAGCACGTTGTGGTCCCACCCGTATTCGCCGATCACATCGCGAAAGCGCGCCGGCGCCGGATCCGGTCGCGGACCGGGGAACGCGCCCGTGCGCCGAAGCTGTCCCCCCGCGCGGGTGACGAGATCGTCGCCCGCGGGTATGAAGAACCCGCCGAACCCGAGCCGATCGTCGATGATCAGGGTGTCGCCGCGCGCGCGCACGCGATAACGCGTTCCACCCATCTCCGCGATCAGCCCGCCGGTCCCGCGGTCGATGAACGTCGGACCCGGCGCGCCGTCGGCCCACGTGTACCGGCCTTCCACCGCGCGGGCGAGCGCCGGGGCCACGGCCTCGGTGCCACGGGCCTCGGGGAGGGCTTCCCCGGCACGCACCGCCAGCATCAGCCGTAGCGCGTAGTCCGTCACCCGCCGCGTCACGTCGTTGGCGACGTCGACGGTCGTCACCGCGATCGCACCCAGCTTCTCGTCGGGGAGCATCCCGAGCTGCGTGGCGAACCCGTAGATCGCGCCGCCGTGGCCCGCGTACCGATGACCGTCGAGGTCCCCCAGCCCGAACCCGATCCCGAAGCGCGAGCCCTCGCCGAACTGCGGGGTGAGCATCTCGTCGAGCGTGGCGGTCTCGACCACCGCGCCGTGCTCGCCTCGTCCACCCGCGAACACCGCCGACATGAACTTCCCGAGATCCGTCACCGGGGCATACATGCTCCCGGCCGGGGCCATGCCCAGCTCGAAGGTGGGAGCGGGGAACTCCCGCCCGTCGTAGCCACGCATCACGGCCTCGGCGAGGCCCTCGATCACGGCCGGGTCCGGGGCGAACGAGCTCTGCGTCATCCCGAGCGGCGCCAACACGGCATCGCGCACGTAGTCCGTGAACGGCCGACCCTGCGTTCGCTCGAGCGCGTACCCGACGGTCGCGATCCCGGCGTTGGAATACTTCACGCGGGCGCCGGGCTCGTAGATGAGCGGCGTCCCGTTCAGGCTCGCGACCGTCGCGGCCAGCGTAGGCTCATCGTCGGCGAAGTAGTGCCCGACCGGTGGCTCGCGCACGATCCCGGCCCGGTGCGACATGAGCTGACGAAGCGTCGGCGGCGCGCCGCCCTCGATGTCGTCCGAGATCGGATCGCCGATCTCGAGCTCCGGAACGTAGTCGGTGATCGGCGCGTCGGGATCGAGCGCGCCCCGCTCCACCAACTGCATCACGGCCAGGTCGGTGAAGAGCTTCGAGACGGATCCGACCCGGTAGATCGTCGACGCGGACGCCGGAACGCCGACGCTGGGCCGCGCGGTGCCGAACCCGGCGGCCCACACCGTCTCCTGGTCATCGACGATGGCGATCGAAAGCGCCGGGAGATCCTTGTCGGCGAGCTGCCACTCGATGAGCTCCGTGAGCCGCGCCGCGACCTCGGCGTAGTCCGACCGCGCCTCGATCGACGCCGGCGCGGCTTCGGTCGATGCCGGCCCCCGCTCGGTCGAGCACGCAGTGGCCGCGACGAGCACGAGCCCGATCGAGGCTCGCCGTACCGCGACGGCGGTCGCGCCCCAACCCGCGGTCGCGAGGCCGCGCCGCGCGCTAGGCATCGTCGAACGGACGCTCGGGGTGGCGCGCCACGCCCAGGAACACCGAGCCGACGGCCCGAGGCACGCCGGGCACGGTGAAGCGCTCGATCTCGTCGATCCGGAACCCGGATGTCTCGATCTCATGGTCGATCTCACGGTTCAAGTTGCACCCGCAGCCGATCACGTTTTGGATCGGGTTGAAGACGTCCTGCACGCTCGCCACCCAGCGACGGTCGCTCCGGCCGTGCTCGAGGAAGAGGAACGCGCCGCTCGGGTCGAGCGCTCGACGAATCTCCGCCAGCGCGGCCCCCAGCCGTTCGATGGAGCACAAGG
>JAKSCH010000064.1 GCA_022360695.1 Gemmatimonadota bacterium | reverse complement strand
TCGGCTTCGTGTAGATCCCGGTAACGCCGAGCTGGTTCTTCAGGCTGTGCCCCAGCAGGTGGGCCACGACGGGAACCGGGGGCGGAGGGTCCAACGTAACCACCCGGTCTACTGCACGTCGCCAGTCTCCGACGATCGGGAGCTCAGGGCGTCATGGGGATCAGCTTCGCTGCGAAGAGCGCCAGGCTCTCGGCGTGAGGTCGTCCGCACAGCTGGGGCCTGCGGCGAGCTTCGGCATGACGTCGCGCATGTACGCGAAGGGATCGATCTTGTTCAGCCAGCACGTGACGACGATGGAGTAGATCGTGGCGGCCCGTTTCGCGCCGGAGTCGCTGCCAGCGAAGAGCCAATTCTTGCGGCCGACTGCCACTTGGCGCAGAGCCAGCTCTGAGCGATTGTTGTCGAGCTTCAAAGCACCATCCTCGAGAAACCTGTTCAGCGCCTGCCACTGGTTCAAGCAGTACGAGATCGCCTTGCCAAACGGACTCTTGGGCAACACTGCACGCTGAAGCGATTCCAGCCAGGGACGTAAAGCATTCAGCACCGGCCCTGCCTGCTGATTCCTCAGCTCACGTCTGGCGGCGTGATCGAACTGGTGTTGGTTAGCATCGCGCTCCGTCCGGTAAAGATGGCGGATCGATGCCAGGATATGACCCGCGTCTTCGGGGTCTGTGCTCAGAGCCTTGAAGAACCGCCGCCGCGCATGCGCCCAGCACCCGACCTCGACGACCGATCCATCTCGGAAGATCGCGTCGTATCCGGAGTACGCGTCAGCCTGCAGCCATCCTTTGTAATCACCGAGGAACTGCTTCGGTCCATCGCGGCTGCGTCCCGACGTGTAGTCGAAGACCGCGTCACCCTGGTCTCCAAGGTAGACCCACAGATAACCCCGCCGGCTGCCTCGACCAATCGTTCGATCCTGGATCGTAATCGGCGTGTCGTCAGTCTGCACGACGTGAGACTCCAGCACTGCGTTCTTCAGGCACTCCACGACGGGCTTGAAGATCCGAGCGCCGTCCGCGACCCAGTCGCACAGGGTCGACTCGGCGATGTCCACACCGTGACGTCTGTAGATGCCGTGCTGACGGTGGAGTGGCAGGTGATCTTTGTACTTCGCCGTGAGCACTTGAGCGATAAGGCCCGGTCCTGGCATCCCCTTGGCGATTGGCCGAGCCGGCAGATCCGGAGTGAGCACGCCCTGCTCCTCGTGCTTCTTGCACGCGTACTTCTTTCGCACGATTTCGCGGATGAAGAAAGATGCCGGCTGGTACTCGAGCTCCTCAGTGACCTCCTCGCCGATCGACTCCATCACGCCGCCGCAGGCACAGCGACGCTCGTCCTCCGGGATCTCGATTACGATGCGGTCGCGAGGCAGATCTTCGCGTAGCCGTTTGATGCCGCGCTTGCGCGGCTTCTTGCGCACGACCTCGTATTCCTCGTCGGGAGCTTCGCCGACGTGCGGTGGCTTCGGTGGCTCCTCTGCCTCAAAGGGTAGGTCCGGATGGTCGGTGTATCGCTCGCTGCTCCGGCCGTAGATCAGCTTCTTGAGTTGCTCGAGCTGAAGAGCGAGCTGCGCCTTCTCCTTCTCGAGTTCACGGAGCCTGGCGGCGAGCTCTTCGTTGGCAGTTCGGAGTCGTTCGATCTCCGCTTGAAGGTCTTGTCCGCCGTGTGCTGTATCCACCGCCACCATTACACAAAACGGCAGCTCTGAGTGGAAGATTCAGCCTGTTCTCGAAAACCATCGACGGCGTCGAGCACCACGAATGTCGAGACCTCCGAGCAGTGCAGCGAACTCGGCAAACTTCAGCTCGACATGGACGCGTCTGTCGTGCTCGGGCACCGGCCAGGCGAACGTGCCCTTCTCCAATCGCTTGTAGAGCAGCCAGAAGCCGGACTCCTCCCAGTACAGAATCTTGATCCTGTCCTGTCGTCGATTACAGAACCCGAACAGGTGGCTGCTGAACGGGTCCTTCTTCAGCACGTGCTTGGTCGCCGCAGCCAGCCCGTCGATCGACTTCCTCATGTCGGTGGCTCCTCGGGCAAGGTACACCCGGGTCGACGGTGGCAGCGTCAGCATCGCTCGCGCAGTGCGCGAAGCAGTCGGACCAAGTCTCCCTCATCGAAGCCCGGTGGAATTCGGATAGTGCCGGCCCCATGTACCACGAGCTCGTAGCCGATCGAAATCGACGGTTCGGGCTCGCCAACCATCACTCTGACAAGATCTCTTCTCGTTTGCTCGGCACCTTGCTTCCGACGCTTCTTCCACGCGTACACCGTCTGCGCTGAGAAGCCGTGTCGCTTCGCGAACTCCACGACCGTCTCACCACTCTTCTCGAGCTCCCGCAGCAGCTCGTCGATCTCCTCCTTCGTCCGCCTGATTGGGGAACTCTTCATCCCGGGATCTTCGGCCCCGGGCTCATCGTCCGCGAGATGGTGTCTACCGGGTGGTTACACAGTACCAGCGGTATTCACGATCCGAATCACTGAGTCCTGCCCGCCGTTCGTCAGGAAGTACGTGTCCCACGCACCGCTGGCGCCGTCTCTCTCTTGATACGCGATCTGCTCATCGAGCCGGTCACCCCAGACGAACCGCTTGATCGGGACGGTCTTGTTCGTTGCCACATCCAGGACCAGCTCCTCCACCTCTCGCCAGCCGTCGTATGCCGACATGTAGATGTTGTCGCCGTTGATCCACCGGATCACACGCCGGTTGAACCCGTCGTGAACGTAAATGGCAGTGAGCTCGACTGTGGTTCCGTAGACGACAGCCTCTTCCGCGGAATCCTCCTGATCGTTTCTGTCGGTTCTCAACGGTGTGGAAAACCGCCATTGGTAGGTCGGATCACGGTGGTTCTGAAGGATCTGATCGAGGCCCCCGGTCTGGTCGAGGATTCGAGTACGCGCCTCGGACAACATATCGGGATCGTCGTGGATGCCCAATGTGGTTCGG
>JAKSCH010000143.1 GCA_022360695.1 Gemmatimonadota bacterium | reverse complement strand
GTGGAAGACGCGCTCGAGGGCGTCGCGCAGAACTTGAATCCTCAGGCTACCGTTTCCGTATTGCTCGGGGACATGAATCGGGCACTCGCCGCGTCGACCGCGGAACCATAGGGTTCTGCGGGGTATGCACCCGATTCGAGGTATCGCCGTGCGGAACCCTGCCCCCTCGCTGGCGCGTCCGGACTCGGAGGTGACGTGGAGCGACTGACACACGTCGATGAAGCCGGTCGCGTCCGGATGGTCGATGTCGGGGACAAGCCGCTCTCTCGACGGACGGCGGTGGCCGAAGGCGAGATTCGGATGATGCCCGCGACGCTCGAGGCGATCCGCGGCGGCGAGGTCGAAAAAGGCGAGGCGCTCGCCGTAGCCCGGCTCGCCGCGATACAGGGGGCGAAGGAGGCGGGACGGATGATCCCGCTCTGTCACCCGATTCCGTTGGCCGCAGTGGATGTCGATCTGATCGCCGATGAGACGTTACCGGGGTATCGAGTTCGAGTACGTGCCTCGGCGGAGTGGCGCACGGGGGTCGAGATGGAGGCGTTGAGCGGCGTAAGTGCTGGCCTGCTCGCGATGTATGACATGTGCAAGGCGGCCGATCGAGGCATGACGTTGGGTCCGATTCGGTTGCTCGAGAAGCATGGAGGACGGTCCGGGAGCTGGGTCGCCTCCGATGGCGATGGATAAGCCTGCCCGCCCCTGCGGCGGCAGATACAGAAGAGACCATGCGTAACACCCGGATATCGAGACGTTTGCGCGAGTCCTCGGCGGCGTACGCGCTCCCACTCCTGGCGGCCGTCGCGTCGCTCGGGTTCGAGGGAGCCGAGGCCGGGATCTTGCGTAACCCCCCGGCGGCGAACGGATTGTCACGGGCGACCGCGAGCGAGGCGGCGCTACGCGACATCGGTCTGCGCCGGAGCTCCCGTATCGAGTCCTACGCGGATCGATACGGGATCGGCTGGGATCTATCGGCTCGCATCCACGACGCCGCCCTCGAGGCGGGGATCGAGCCCGATCTCGCGTACCGGCTCGTACGAGTCGAGTCGTCGTTCCGGCGACAGGTGGTCGGGCCCGTGGGCTCGATCGGCTACACGCAGGTGCAGCCGAACACGGCGCGTTGGCTCGACCCGTCGGTCACGCGGGACGATCTGTTCGAGACCGAGACGAATTTGCAGCTCGGGTTCCGCTATCTGCGGATGTTGATGGATCGGTACCGGGACACGCGGGTCGCGCTCTTGGCGTACAACCGCGGTCCGGGGACGGTCGAAGCGCTGCTGGCGAACGGCGAGGACCCCGCGAACGGGTACGCCGCACGGGTGCTGGGGAGCGCGATGCACTGAATCGCTCGGGCCGCTGGACGGGACCCCGAGCCGAAGGACGGACTGGGGTGGGAACGGACGAGGCCTGTACGTGACTCAGAAAGAAACGCTGCTTCGAAAGATCGAGTCGAGCGAAGCCAAGATCGGCGTCCTCGGGCTCGGCTACGTGGGTCTTCCCGTGGTCACGGCGTTCGCCGAGGCGGGGTTCGGCACGTTGGGCTTCGACATCGACGAGACCGTCGTCGAGCTGATACGGGGTGGCGGATCCCACATCGGCGATGTCGCTCCCGATGTCGTGGCGTCGGCGGTCGAGGCGGGGCGCTTGGACGCCACGACCGACTTCGGCCGGCTCGGGGTGATGGACGCGATCATCATCTGCGTGCCGACGCCGTTGGGGAAGACCGGAGATCCCGACGTCTCCTACATCCTGAGCGCACTCGAGGAGATTCGAGCGAATCTGCGTCCCGGCCAGCTCATCGTCCTCGAGTCGACGACCTACCCCGGGACGACCCGCGAGCTGCTGCAACCGGAGCTCGAGCAAAACGGTCTCGTGGCGGGGGAGGATTTCTTCCTCGCCTTCAGCCCGGAACGCGTGGACCCCGGCAACGAGACCTGGACCTTCACGAACACCGCGAAGGTCGTCGGCGGGCTCACGACGGCGTGCGGTGAGCTGTCCGCGGCGCTGTACGACCGGGTGATCGACGAGGTCGTCACGGTCTCTTCGCCGGAAGCGGCCGAGCTCACCAAGCTGCTCGAGAACACGTTCCGGGCGGTGAACATCGGGCTCGTGAACGAGATGGCGGTGATCACGGACCGACTGGGAATCGATATCTGGGAGATAGTGGAGGCCGCCGCGACCAAGCCGTACGGGTTCATGCGGTTCACGCCGGGCCCCGGTCTCGGGGGCCACTGCATCCCGATCGACCCGCATTATCTCGCCTGGAAGATGCGGACGCTCCAGTACCGAACACGCTTCATCGAGCTCGCTTCCGAGGTCAACGCCGAAATGCCGCGTTACGTGGTATCACGCGTCGCCAAGGCGCTCAACGAGCACAAGAAGCCCGTGAACGGAAGCCGCGTCCTCCTCCTGGGGATGGCGTACAAGCCGGATGTCGGCGATGTGCGCGAGAGTCCCGCGCTCGACATCACGGAGCTCCTACGGGCCGATGGCGCGGAGGTCCTGTACCACGACCCGTTCGTCGAGAGGGTTCACTTCGACTCCGGAGACCTGCGGTCGGAGCCGCTCACGGCCGAGCTGCTCGAGACCTGCGACATGGTGGTCGTGACGACGGATCACCGGAGGATCGACTACGACCTGGTGCTCGAGCACGCCGCCTTGGTGATGGATCCGCGTAACGGATTGCGCGGTCGTACCGGACGAGCGCTGATCTATCCGATCGCGGGTCCCCCGCGCGGTGGTTCGGACGCGCCGGCGGAGATGGAAGAGATCGAGGCCCGAGCGGCCGTAGGCTAGACTCGCCTCGAGCTCCGGCGCGAGACGGCCCGTCGACGCACGACGGGTCCTCCTACGCGAGTCCTAGGAGGCTCGCGCGACCTGCGTGTCCCGAGGCGCCGTCGCCGAAAGGGCGCTCAGCGCGCGACCCGCACGACGGCTCCAGTTGATTCCGAGCGAAGCGACGTGGTACGCGGGTCCGGAGACCACATCCTGGATCGGGCGTGCCTCCTGAATCGCCGAAGCGAACTCATCGACCGAGCCGAAGGCGGGCATGAGCGTCCGAGCGCGTCCGACCTCGTGGGCGAAGTGCGCATCGGACCCGGCGGCGCAGGGGATCCCGCGCGCTTCGGCCGCTCGTCTCGCAGCGCGATTCCACCAGGGCAGGAACGCACGCGCGTTGATCGCCTCGACCACATCGGCCACCCCGAGCGCGCGCTCGGCTCGGCGTCGCGGCTCGAGCGCGTAGGCGAACGGGTGTGGCGCGTAGATGAGACCACCCTGCTCCCGGATCCGGTCGACGACTTCTTCGAGCGGCAACCGCATGGGGATCTCTTCGCTGAGAAAGAGCCCGATGAGCTCCGTTCGACAGGCGCAGCGGATCTCCTCACCCACGATGACCAGCTCCGGGTCCAGCTCCCGCGCTCGGAACGCCCCTTCGATGGTTCCGTGGTCGGTGACGGCGATGCGGTCCAGCCGGGCCAGCCGCGCGCGCTCCACCAACTCAGCGGGCGAGGCGTGCCCGTCGAGCGAGTGGTTCGTGTGTGTGTGGAGATCGACTTGGACCATCGAGCCCGCGGATATCGGTTCTTGGGAGATTCCTGCGGTGGCCATCCAGCCACGCTTCACGGGCGGTCATGCAAAGTTCGGTCCGGAATTCGGTGGCGCGTTCGCGAGCGCCGACGTGGATCCGCTCCCGAGGACGGGTCCTGCGCGACCTCCGAGCGACTCAGCGCTTGATCTCGAGCCGATCGCCGGGGTAAATGCGCGCCGAGGTGAGGCGGTTCCACTCCATGATCTGGCGGGTGGAGACGGAGTACCTACGCGCGATCGACCACAGGGAATCCCCGCGTCGCACGACGACGGTCACCGGTCCTCCTTGCACCTCCGACCTGGTCTGAGGAGCCGGCGCCGCGCGCGGGGGCGACGTCGAGGTCCGGGCGCCGGAACGGCTCGCCATCCGCGCCGAGTTCGGGATCACGAGCTGTTGTCCGATTCGTAGCCTACGCGGGTTCACGTTGTTGTTCGCCGCGCGCAGACCCGCGACGGTGACGCCGTACCGACCGGCGATCTCGCCCAGCGTCTGGCCTCGCGTCACGACGTGGTACGTCCAGGTGACCCGCTCGTCGACCGGGACCGCGGCGTACCGCGTCTCGAACCCGGCGGCTCCGGCGGTCGGCACGCGGATGCTGACCGCCCGCCCCGGCGGCGTGACGCGTTGTGGATACTCGGGGTTGAGCTCGCGAATCGTCTCCTGGTCGGTGCCCGCGGCTTCGGCCAGCACGTCGAAGCTCGTCGCGTCGGGCACGGTCACGATCTCGACGTCCACCGGTGCCTGGGGCTGGAGATCGCCGAATCCGTAGCGTTCCGGGTGGTGCCCGATGATCGCCGCCGCGATGATCTTCGGCACGTAGTCCCGCGTTTCGCGTCGCAGCAGCCGCGCGTCGGCCAGATCCCAGAACGACCCGCCCTCCACGCGGCGAAGCCCGCGGCGGATCCTACCCGGTCCCCCGTTGTACGCGGCCGCCGCCAGATACCAGGAGCCGAACTGCCTGTAGAGGTCCGAGAGGTATCGGATCGCGGCATCGGTCGCCTTCTCGGGGTTGCGGCGCTCGTCGATCCAGAACGAGATCTCCATGTCGTACGCCCGGCCGGTGCTCGCGATGAACTGCCACATCCCGACCGCGCGAGCCCGACTGTACGCGTAGGGGTTCATCCCGCTCTCGATCAGCGCCAGGTAGATGAGATCCTGGGGCATCCCCGCCTCGCGAAGCTTACGACGGATCATGGGCTCGTACCGCGCCTTGCGCTCGAGATACAAGCCGAATCGCTCGGGGATGACGTTCTGGAAATAGCTGATCCACGACTCGACCCGCTCGTTCATGATGAGCGGGAACTGCGCGTCGCGTCCCCCGGGCTCCCCCACGAGCGCGAGCGGATCGTCGCCCAGCGCTTCTCGGATGGCGCGATCGATGTCGGCGGGGGTCGGCTCCGCCCGGGGCTCGGGCTCCGGGGGCGGTGGATCCTCGGGCATCGGCTCGGCGCCCGGCTGGTCTCCAGGGGCGAGCTCGGACGGCGGGGCCTCGCCGGAGGAGGGCTCCGATACGACGTCCGGCGAGAGGTGGACGTTCGGCTCGGGCGTGGCCGTACAGCCGACGCACGCGAGAGCTCCCAGGACGGCGGGCACGACATGATCCGGCAGCCTCGGACGCCGATCCTTCATCTAGCCCCTCCAGAGTCGATCCGTTGTCGCGGGGATGCAGCAGCGATCCCCGCGCGAAAGAGGCCGGACCGTCGGCCCCTCCCCAGCCCCCTCGGCGCGCGCGCAAAGCGGTCGCATGATTGACGATAGGACCCCTGAAGGGGGCTGCGACGTTGCATCCGTCCAGCTCGACGGACCGGCCGCCCCCCCTTGCCTCACATGTGGTAGTTCGGCGCCTCGCGCGTAATGACCACATCGTGAGGGTGCGACTCGCGCAATCCGCCGACGGTTATCTGCAGGAACTGGGCCTCGTTACGAAGCTCGTCGAGGGTGGCGGCTCCGCAGTAGCCCATGCCGCTCCGGAGCCCGCCGACGAGCTGGAAGACGGTGTCGCTGACCGGCCCCTTGTACGGAACCCGGGCCTCGATGCCCTCCGGGACGAGCTTCTGTACCCCGACGCCCTCCTGGAAGTAGCGATCGGCGGACCCATCCTCCATCGCGGAGAGCGAGCCCATCCCGCGGATGACCTTGAATCTCCGACCCTCGAGCAAGAAGGTCTCACCGGGGCTCTCGTCCGTGCCGGCGAACATGGAGCCCATCATGCAGCTTCCGGCCCCGGCCGCGAGCGCTTTGACGACATCGCCCGAATACTTGATGCCCCCATCCGCGATGACGGGGACGCGCCCGTCGGTACCCTCGACGGCATCGACGATGGCGCTGATCTGAGGGACCCCCACTCCGGTCACGACCCGTGTCGTGCAGATCGACCCCGGACCGACGCCGACCTTGACCGCGTCGACCCCACGCTCGACGAGCGCCGCAGCGCCGTCGCGCGTCGCGACGTTCCCTCCGATGAGCGGCGTGTCGGGAAGGGCGTTTCGTACGGCCTCCACCGCCTGGAGCACGCCCTCGGCGTGGCCGTGCGCCGTATCTACCACGAGGACGTCGACGCCCGCGTCGGCGAGCGCCTTGGCCCGGTCGAGGTCCGTGCCGCCGGCCCCGACGGCGGCCCCCACGCGGAGCCGACCGTGGTCGTCCTTCGTGGCGTTGGGGAACTGTCGTCGTTTGAAGATGTCCTTGACCGTGATGAGGCCCTGGAGGCGTTCGTCGTCGTCGACGACCGGGAGCTTCTCGATCTTGTGGGCGCGGAGGATGTCCTCCGCATCGTCCAGCGACGTACCCAACGGCGCGGTAACCAATCCATCTCGCGTCATGACGTCGCGGACCGGTCGCGACAGATCGGTCTCGAACACGAGATCGCGGTTCGTGAGGATGCCGATCAGATGCCCCTCGCCGTCGACGATGGGGACACCGCTGATCGAGAACTCGCTCATGCGCTGCTTCGCTTCGCGAAGCGTCGCGTCGGGTCCCAACGTGACCGGGTCGAGGATCATCCCGCTCTCGGAGCGCTTTACCCGGTCGACCTGACGCGCCTGTCGCTCGATCGACATGTTCTTGTGGATGATCCCGATGCCGCCTTCGCGGGCGAGGGCGATCGCCATGTGGTGCTCGGTCACGGTATCCATGGCCGCCGACAGGAGCGGGATCGTGAGATGAATCTCGGCGGCCAATCGGGTCGACACGTCGACGTCCGCCGGGTGAACGACCGCATGCCCGGGGGCGAGGAGTACGTCGTCGAACGTGAGGGTCTCGCGATATCGGTCGGTCATGAGGCTAGGCAACGAGGGGCTCGGGGGGATGAAAAAACGCCGCACGGCCGGCCCGCCCGCGACGCGAGCGGGGGACGGATGCGGCGAACGGATCGGACGCTACGGCTCCCATGTGCCATGGTAGGCGCACGCCCGCCGCGCGTCAACGAGCCCCGGGGGGCCTACTCCACGATGATCTCGCGCTTCTCGGGGGGCGGCTCGTCGTCGCGCTTGGGCGGCGGTTCGGGGGACCCCGCCTCGAGCTCCGCGAGAAACTCGCGACCCGCCTCTCGGAACGAGTCGAGCACGCGATCCGCCCGACCGAGCACCTTCATGGTCCCCTTCATCGTGTTGGCCGAGACGCGGGTCCGTCGGAGCTGTCGCTGAACCGACTCGGCGAACTGCTGGAACGCAGCCGGACGCGGCTCCGGACGCTCGCTGTACTCCGACGTCAGGAAGTGCACGAAATCGAGGACTTCGTACTGCTTTTCCTCGGGGAGCGACTCGAGCTTTCGCCAGAGCTGCTTCTTGAGGATCTCGTTCATCCGCTCTTCAGCCATCTGCTCCCGCAGGATCGTCACCGGGCCCGTTCCCGAGTCGGTCGCTGCGAATCTCGTTCCGCGGGTCGTACCCCGCTCGGGTGTGAATACTCCGTCCAGGGGGGCGGAAGTTTCAAGGGGAGACCGAGTACGTCCGTCTCGGCCGGAACGACCCGAGCCCGTCCGAGGCGAAGTTTGACACTCGCGAGGATCGGTCGTCGATTGCACGCTGGCGTCCTCGGGGGCGGCGCACGTCGCGCGCTTCCGCTTCTTTTCCTCGACACACGGCCGGCTGAGGCATCACGACATGCCGCTTCGACCTCTTCGACCGCTCACACCCTCCGAAGATGCGACGCGTCTCTACGACCGTTGGTTGGAGGGCATCGCGGAGCGACTCTCGGACCCCGGCTGCGATCGAAACCAGCTCTGCGTAGACATCCTTCGCGGTCTGTTCTTTCCCACGCTACCGCTGGACGTGGATCCGGACGACCTACCGCTCGAGACGCAGGTGGCGCTCGCCAACCTCGACCCCCGCAACGTGACGCTCGAGCCGGAGTACTACCACGAGATCGACGAAGCGCGGTTCTACGAGCGGAAGCCGCTCCTTTGGCTCTGGCAGATGTTCGACCGCTCACCGCTCGGTGGGAACACGCACCTCGGGGTGCGGTTTCGCCGCGTCCTCGCGCCCCACGTGCTCGCGCGCGTCGGCGAGAACTTCAAGTGCTTCCACTTCGTCGAGTTCTCGTACGGGTACAACCTCGAGGTCGGCGACAACGTCGTCATCCACCGCAACGTGCTGCTCGATGACCGGGGAGGTATCGAGCTCGGGAACCACGTGTCGATCTCGGATTACGCGTCGGTCTTCAGCCACTCGCACTCGATCGACGACATCGTCGATGTCACGAACGAGAAGACGATCCTGGGCGACAACGTCCGGATCACGGTCGGAGCCACGATCCTGGCGGGCGTGCACGTCGGCACGCAGGGCATGGTGGGAGCGAGGGCCGTGGCGACGCGAGATGTGCCACCCTATCACGTGAACGTCGGGATCCCCGCGAAGACCGTCGCGGTGAAGAGCATCGCCCCCGACGGCGTAGAGACCGACTAGC
>JAKSCH010000418.1 GCA_022360695.1 Gemmatimonadota bacterium | reverse complement strand
TCTACGCGGTGTACCGGGCGAGTGGCGCCACGCTGGCGGAAATCAACCCGATGATCGTGAACCCCGCCGGAGAGGTGAAGGCGATCGACGCGAAGATGAATATCGACGACAACGCCCTCTTCCGGCTCCCCGAAATCGCGGCGCTTCGCGACACGGAGGCGGAGAATCCGGCCGAGGTCCGAGCGCGCGAGGCCCAGCTCTCCTACATCCCGCTCGACGGCAACGTCGGGTGCTGCGTGAACGGGGCGGGTCTCGCGATGGCGACGATGGATCTCGTCAAGTATTACGGTGGCGAGCCCGCCAACTTTCTGGACATCGGGGGCTCCTCGAATCCCGACAAGGTGGTGGCGGCGCTCGAGCTGATCGGCGAAGACCCGAAGGTGAAGTCGATCCTCTTCAACATCTTCGGGGGGATCACGCGCTGCGACGACGTCGCGAACGGGATCGTCGCGGCGACGAGCCAGCTCGATCTCGGCGTGCCGCTCACGATTCGGCTCACCGGAACCAACGAGGAGCTCGGCGTGCAGATCCTGGCCGACAACGGCTTCGAGGCGATGATCGACATGGACGAGGCGGTGAAGACGGCCGTCGAGCGAGGCGCATGATGGGGATCTTCATCGGGGACGATACACGGCTCGTCGTTCAAGGCATCACGGGTCGCGACGGCTCGTTCCACGCGCGACAGATGATGGAATACGGGACCCGGGTCGTCGCGGGCGTCACGCCGGGGAAGGGCGGTCAGACCTTCGACGACGCCGTTCCGATCTTCGACACCGTCGCGGAGGCCGTAACCGAGGCCGGCGCGAATACCAGCGTCATCTATGTCCCCGCGAGGTTCGCGGCCGACGCCGTGTTCGAAGCCGCGGATGCGGGCGTGTCGCTCATCGTGTGCATCACGGAAGGCGTCCCCGTGGCCGACATGCTGCGGGCCCTGCCGTACGTGCGCGAGAAGGGGGCGCGGCTGATCGGGCCGAACTGCCCGGGTCTCATCGTCCCCGGCTGCTGCAAGGTGGGCATCCTGCCGGGCCAGATCGTGCGCGAAGGTCCGATCGGGATCGTCAGCCGCTCAGGCACGCTCACCTACGAGGTCATCTTCCAGCTCACCCGCGCCGAGATCGGACAATCCGCCTGCGTCGGCATCGGGGGCGACCCGTTGATCGGCACGAACTTCGTGGATTGTCTCGAGGCGTTCGAGGCGGACTCGGACACCCGAGCCGTCGCGATGATCGGCGAGATCGGCGGGACGGACGAGCAGGTAGCCGCCGCGTACGTCGCGGAGCGCATGAGCAAGCCGGTCGTCGGCTTCATCGCGGGACAGACCGCGCCGCCGGGGCGACGCATGGGGCACGCGGGCGCCATCATCTCGGGCTCGGAGGGTACCGCCGCGGAGAAGATGAAGGCGTTCGAGGACCACGGCATCGGGGTGGCACGACGGCCGGCCGACATCGTGGATCTGATCCGTGCGCGGATGTGAGCCGAGGATGAGAGGATGAGCGGAGGCGAGCCGCGCATGGTGGCGGATGTGATGACGCGGGAGGTGGTGACCGCCCACCCCGCGATGTCGCTGTCGGACGCGGCCGATACGCTCGTGCGGCAGCGGCTCCGCGCGCTCCCGGTGATCGACGAAGAGGGGCACGTGCTCGGTCTGATCACGGATCGACAGGTGATGACGCATTTCCTCCCGGCGCTCGAGCGGATGGACACCGGCCGTTCCGAGGTCGAGCCGCTGATCGGCGAAGGGGAGGTGCGCGACATCATGGAGCGCACGGTGATGTGCGTGAACGAGGATCAGCCGGTCGCGGATGTGATTCGATTGATGTTGGACAAGGAGATCGAACGGCTACCGGTGGTCCGCGAGGGGCAGCTGGTCGGGTTTTTGACGCGCGGAGACATCATCCGCCGTCTACTGAGACGAGAGGAGAGCTAGAGGAGGATGAGCGACGAGCCACGGACGATGACGTTGGCGATCATCAAGCCCGACGCGTTCGGGTCCGGCAAGGCGGGCGCGGTGCTTTCGACGCTCGAGGATGCCGGGTTCCGGATCCGCGGCAGCCGGGTCGTGCACCTGTCCGACGCGGCGGCGGGTGCGTTCTACGCCGTCCACCACGAGCGTCCCTTCTTCGGCTCTCTCGTCGAGTTCATGACGTCCGGACCGTGCATGCCGTTGGCGCTCGAACACGAGCGCGCGGTGCCGTATCTGCGCGAGGTGATCGGCGCGACGGACCCTGCGGAGGCCGAGCCCGGAACGGTCCGCGCGCTGTACGCGGAGAGCAAGGAGCGCAACGCGATCCACGCGTCCGATTCCGACGAGAACGCGCGGGTCGAGCTCGGCTTCTTCTTCGGGAACGTGGATCTGATCGCCGGACGCTAGCCTCCTCCCGCAGCGATCTCGTGGAAGCTTTGCGTATCCCCGTGGCCGCCCTTCGCAACGGGGCGGTGCGACGTCGGGTCGATGTGGTCGAGCCGTCGGCGTTGGGGGAAACCCCGACCGGGCTGGATCGGGTCTCGGTCGAGCTCGAGGCGGAAGGCACGCCGCGCGAGGGCGTCCGGATCACGTGCCGCGCGACCGCCGAGATCCGGGCGGAGTGTCGACGGTGTCTCGAGCCGCAAACCCGTCGTCTCGAGATCGTCTTCGACGTCTGGTATCGACCCGCGACCGAGGCGACGCGCGATGAGGAACGGGTTTGGCCGCTGGCGCGCGACGCCGCCGAGGTCGATGTGAGCGCGGCGCTTCGCGAAGAGCTCTGGGTCGCGACGCCGGAGTACGTCGAATGCGAGCCGGCGTGTGAGGGTCTGTGCCCGCGCTGTGGGGCTCGTCGACCGGAGGAGCCCTGCACGTGCCCCCCGCCCGAGCCGGATCCGCGGTGGGCGGCCCTGCGCCGGATCGACGTCGACGGCACGGCCTGAAGAGGTTGACTTTCGGGGCGGAATCGCGCCACTTATCGCGTTCCCCAGGTTCCGGAAGCTCAGCGCGAGTAACGATATGGCAGTCCCGAAAAGACGAACGTCCAAGCAACGCAAGCGGAAGCGTCGGACCCATTACAAGGCGCAGGCGAGCGCCCAGCAAGCCTGTCCGAAATGTGGCGATCCGAAGCGGCCTCACCGCGTATGCCCCACGTGCGGCCACTACGCCGACCGTGAGGTCGTCCAGATCGACGAGTTCTAGCACCTGATCCTCTCATGATCCGAGTGGCCCTCGAT
>JAKSCH010000249.1 GCA_022360695.1 Gemmatimonadota bacterium | reverse complement strand
GGCGTGAACGACGAGCCCGACCGGATCCTCTACGACAAGACGTCGCGCATCGCGCGGCTCATCTTCTACCTGGGCCTCGACATCGCGGATACGACCGAGCGGCCCGAGTGGGACCCGGCGGCGTACGATCGCGTGGTCGAGGGTGACGGGTCGTGATCGCGCGCTGTAGCTTGGCGTGTCCCGTCGAAACGAGAGAGTGATCCGATGTCGGAAGATCCAGGACCGTACGTGATCGTCGAGAAGCGCGGCTCCGGCTTCGCCGCGTTCATCTGGGGGGCGATCGTGGGGGCGGGTGTCGCGCTCCTGCTCGCGCCGAAGACCGGCGAAGAGACCCAACGCGAGCTCCGCGAAGGGGCGCGCAAGCTTCGCGACGAGGCCGGGGAACGGCTGACCGATCTCAAGGGCAGCATCGAAGACGGATACGGACGGGCCCGTGGCGAGGTGGGCGATCGCGTCGATGCGGCACGCCAGTCGGTGCGGGATCGACAAGCGAAGGCCGGTGAGGCGCTCAAGGCGGGCAAGGATGCGGCGCGGCGCGCTCGTTCGGATCTGGAGTCCCGGATCGCCGAGTCGAAAGCGGCCTACAAGGCGACACTGTCCGAGTCCGAGACGGCGGAGCCCAGCGAGAACGGCGAGGCCGAGAGCTAACGCCCACGGGAGTCGGACCATCGCCCGCCGGTCGTCGTGCGCGGCGCGATCTCCGCGATGAACGACACGGCGTCCGGAGCGCGTGCCGTAGCCGCCGACGCGTACCGCCGCGCCGCCGAGCACCGCGTGTTCTTCCTGGCCTCGGCGGTCACGTTCAGCGTGATGCTCGCCGCGATCCCGTTCCTCCTCCTGGTCATCTCCGTCCCCACGTGGCTCTTCGGATCCGGCGATCCGATGTTCCGCCGAGACGCGCTCGACATGCTCTGGCGGCTCGTCCCCGTCCAGACCCCGGAGCTCCGCGCCGAGCTCGGCGGCCAGCTCGACGTGATCATCGACCGAGCCGGCTCGATCGGGCTCGTCAGCCTGCCGGTGTTCCTCTGGTACTCGACCCGTTTGTTCGGCGCGCTCAGGACGGCGCTCGGCACCGTGTTCGACATCGAGGACCCGCACGGAGTGATCCGCGGCAAGCTCCTCGATCTCCAGCTCGTCGTCGTGAGCACGGCGCTTCTGATCGCGAACTTCACCCTCACGTCGTGGATCGAGCTCAACCGCTCGCGTTTTCTGCGCGAGGACTTCCAGCTCCCGTGGACCCAGGAGGTCACCGCGACGCTGACCGCGTTGGCCAGCGTCTACGTCATGTTCCTTCTCATCTATCGATTCGTGCCCGCGCTCCCGGTACGCTGGCGAACCGCGGCGATCGCCGCGGCCGTGGCGTCCCTCTCGTTCGAGGGGCTCAAGCGCGGGTTCAGCTGGTACGTCGAGTCGTACGCGGATTACACGTCCATCTTCTCGGCCTTTGCAACCGTGATCGTCCTGGTGCTGTCGGTGTACTACGCCTCCATCTTGTTTCTCGTCGGGGGCGAGGTCGCCCGAGCGCTCGACGGCCGACGCTCGATCGAGCCGGGACCGGGGCGGTAGAAGCGGTGGCAATCGCGCGAGAACCGACGCTAACTTCCGCGACCCCGCGTTCCGCGGGGAGCGAGATCGAGACGAAGGCAGGGAGGCCGGTTGGCCGAGCGTGACGGGATCCGGATCGTCGCCCGCAACAGAAAGGCGCGTCACGAGTATGAAGTGCTCGAGGAGATCGAGGCCGGACTCGTTCTCCGGGGGGCCGAGGTGAAGTCGCTACGCGACGGGCGGGCGAGCTTTACGGACTCGTTCGCGAGGGTAGAAGGGGGAGAGGTATGGCTCCACAACCTGCACATCTCGCCGTACGCGCACGCCAGCGTGGACGCCCCCGACCCCGTGCGGCGTCGCAAGCTCCTACTGAATCGTCGCCAGATCGGCAGGCTGACCGCCCAGACCCGCGAAGCCGGTCTGACGCTCATCCCGCTCGACATTCACTTTCGACGCGGGTACGCGAAGGTGACCCTCGCGGTCGCGCGGGGTAAGAAGCATCGCGACAAACGAGACGCGCTCAAGAAGAAGACGATGCAACGGGAAGCCGAACGGGCCATACAGGATGCGAGACGGGATCGCTAGCCTCGTCCTGGCGGCGTTGACGGGGGCCCCCCTCGCGGCGCAAGCGCCGGCCGGGACGGTCGACATCCGGCTCGGAGGGCAGCGCGCCGAGCTGGCGCTGACGCGTCATTTCGAATACGCGGCGGTGAGCGTGGACGAGCTCGCGTCCCTGTGGGGGATGACCACGCGGCGCGGGGCGTTCGCACGCGCGGAGCTCGCGGGCGACGAGCTCGTGTTCGAGGCGGGCTCCCCCTTCTTCCGGCTCGGCGAGGCGACGTATCAGCTCGCGAACGCGCCCTACGAGTGGGGCGGTGCCTTTTGGATCCCCGAGGAGTTCGTGCGCGGCTGGCTGGCTCCGAGCGACGTCGTGGCGCTCGGAGAACCGTCGGAGCCCGTCGAGATCACGTCGCTCGCGTCGCGTGTCGATCCCGACTTGCCCTGGCACGTGATCATCGATCCCGGTCACGGCGGACGCGATCCCGGCACGCTGGGCCGGCAGAGCCAGGAGAAGGACGTGGTGCTGGCCATCGGTCGGCGGCTGTACGAAGAGCTGCAGGGACGAGCCGGGATCGTCCCACACCTGACCCGCGATGAGGATGTCTACATCAAGCACGATGTGCGTTCACAATTCGCGGTGGACCGGCGCGGTGATCTCTTCGTTTCGATCCACGCGAACGCGGCGACGGATCGGCGGGCGGTCGGGTTCGAGACGATCTTCCTGGGACCGGCGCGCTCCGAAGAGGCTCGCGAGGTCGCGCTTCGCGAGAACCGCGCGGCGACGGACTCGGACGCGGCGGGTCCCGTCGGCGATCTCGCGTTCATCCTCACGGGTCTGGACCGTACGGAGAACCTGTCCGAGAGCCGGCGGTTCGGCGGGTTCGTTCAGAACGCGATCCGCACGGTCCGGTCCGGTCGCTCGCCCGATCGAGGCGTCAAGCAGGGCCCCTGGTGGGTGTTGCTCGGAGCGCTCGCACGCATGCCATCGGTGATCGTCGAAGTCGGGTTTCTCTCGAACCAGACCGAGGAAGCGTACTTGAACAGCTCGGAGGGTCAGCGCGCGATCGCCGTCGCGATCGCCGATGCGGTCGTCGAATACCGCGCCGACGTGCTCCAGCGGTTCGCGGCTTCGGGTGCGCGCCGCTGACTACCGCCGCCCCCCCGATCGACCTGGCGCGCCCCCTGCGCCGCCGAGCCGAGCTCACGTCGACTCGACGCGTCGCTCGCGACACGTGGTGGTTGGAGTTCGACTGCCCGGAGATCGCGGCAAGCGCCATCCCGGGACAGTTCGTCATGCTCGGCCTGGGTCTCGATGCGGCCGGCGCATGGCTGCTTCCACGTCCGTTCAGCGTCGGCTGGGTCGGTCCCGCGGGTACGACGGGGTTCCTGGTGCGCGTGTTCGGCCCGGGCACACGGGCGCTGACCCGGCTGGCGCTCGGCGAGCGCGCGCTCGTCC
Organism: Gemmatimonadota bacterium; assembly: GCA_022360695.1. Classification (GTDB taxonomy): domain Bacteria; phylum Gemmatimonadota; class Gemmatimonadetes; order Palauibacterales; family Palauibacteraceae; genus Palauibacter. The sequence continues at coordinate 7,374 of JAKSCH010000249.1, read as the reverse complement.
TCGGACCGCTGGGCCGGCCGTTCGAGCTCGAGCCCGATCGGCCCATCGAGTGCGTGGCCGGCGGCGTCGGACTCGCGCCGTTCATCTTCTTGGCCGCCGTGGAGCGCGCGGCCGGTCGCGACGTGCGGCTCCTCTACGGAGAGCGGGACGTCGACGCCGTCTTCGATCTCGAGCTCCTGCGCGAGCTCACCGGCGTCGAGCCCGAGCTGTACACCGAGGACGGGAGCGCCGGGCGCCCGGGTCGCGTGACGACCGGGCTCGATCCGGACTCGGAGGCTTCCCTCCTCGCGTGTGGACCCACGCCGATGCTCGCCGCGTTGGCTCGGTTCGCCCGCGAGCACGATCGCGATCTCCAGGTCTCCGTCGAGGAGCACATGGGGTGCGGGATCGGCACGTGTCAGGGGTGCGTCGTGCGCTCGAGCGACGGTCGCTGGGTCAAGGCCTGTATCGAGGGCCCCGTATTCCGAGCGGAGGACCTCGACTGGGGGGGGGATGACTGAGCTGGCCACGGCACCGGGCGCGCTGCGTCAGACCGTCTTCGGGGTCGAGTTCGAGAGCCCGGTGCTGCTCGCCTCGGGTACCTGCGGATACGGGCAGGAGTACGCCGATCTCATCCCCCTCGACGAGATCGGCGGATTGGTGACGAAGGCGGTCAGCGTCGAGCCGCGGGTCGGGAACGCGCCCCACCGCGTGGCGGAGACGCCGGGCGGCATGATCAACGCGATCGGTCTCGAGAACGTGGGCCTCGACGTGTTCCGCGCCGAGAAGCTCCCGTGGCTCGACGCCCACCTCGATCGTGCGCATGTGTTCGTCAACGTGGTGGGCCGCACGGAGGAGGAATACGCGACCGTCGTCGCGGGGCTGGATGAAGACGCGGGGTTCCTCGGATACGAGATCAACGTCTCCTGCCCGAACGTGAAGGATGGCACGATGTTCGGCACCGACGAAGCGGCGCTCGCGGCGTTGGTTCGTCGCCTCCGAGCCGCCACCGAGCGCCCGCTCGTCGTCAAGCTCACGCCCAACGTCGCGGACGTCGGCGTCTACGCGCGCATCTGCGAGGACGAGGGCGCCGATGGTCTGAGCGCGATCAACACGTTCCCCGGGATGGTGATCGACATCGAGCGACGAGAGCCGTTGATCGGGAACCGGAGCGGCGGTGTCTCCGGACCGGCGATCTTGCCCATGGGGGTCTACGCCACGTGGCGTGCCCGCCAGAGTTGCGGGCTGCCGATCCTGGGCATCGGGGGGATCCGGACGGGGGATGACGCGATCCAGTACATCCTGGCCGGCGCCTGTCTCGTCCAGATCGGTACGGCTTCCTTCGTCGACCCCGACGCGGCGGTCGATGTGAACGACGGGATCGCGCGGTATCTCGAGCGTCATGAAGTCGCTCGCTTGAGCGATCTGGTCGGCACGCTCGTTCCAGGCCCGACGGTATGAGCGGCGGCGCGATGCTCGTCGACCTGGCGGCGACGCTGTTCGAGCGATGGCGCGGCGCGGCGGCCACCGACGTGTCGCCCGTCGCCGGCGACGGCTCCGCGCGACGGTACTGGCGACTGGCGGCCGAGGACGGAACGAGCGCTCTCGCCGCACATGGCCCGGATCGGGAGGAGAACCGAGCGTTCCTGTCCTTCTCGCGTACGTTCCGCGAGCTCGGGCTGCCGGTGCCGGAGATCTACGCGGCGGACGAGGAGGCCGGCGTCTGGCTGCTGGAGGATCTGGGGGACACGACGCTCTTCGACACGATCGTCGCGGCGCGCGAGCCCGGATCCGATGCGTTCCCCGAATCGGTGCTACCGGTGTATCACTCGGTGCTCGAGACGCTGCCGCGGTTCCAGATCGAGGGCGGGCGAGCGATCGACTTCCGGCGCGCCTATCCGCGCGCGGCGTTCGATCGTCAATCCATCCTCTGGGATCTCAACTACTTCAAGTACCACTTCCTCAAGCTGGCCCGCATCCCCTTCAACGAAGCCCGCCTGGAGAAGGACTTCGGTCGGCTGGCGCGGTTCCTCCTGGAGACCGATACGTCGCACTTCCTGTATCGCGACTTTCAGTCGCGAAACGTGATGGTGCGGGTGACCGATGGCGTGCCCACGCCCTGGTTCATCGACTATCAGGGAGGTCGGCGAGGCGCGTTGCCGTACGATGTCGCATCGCTTCTCTATGACGCGAAGGCGAATCTCCCGTCTCGGGTTCGCGAGAGCTTGCTGGAGCACTACCTGGCCGCGGTCGAGACGCACGCCGGCATCGATCGAGCGTCGTTCATGGACGCGTGGCCGGGCTACGTGCTCGTCCGCATCCTCCAGGCGCTCGGCGCGTACGGGTACCGCGGGTTCTTCGAGCGCAAGCCGCGGTTTCTACAGAGCGTGCCGTATGCGGCCGAGAACATCCGGCATCTGCTCGACGGCGGGCTCCCGATCGATGCGCCGGAGCTCCGTGGAGCGCTGGGCCGAATCGTCGAGCGTTGGGGTCGGACCGAGGGGCCGGTGTCGGTGCCCGAAGGGCTCGAGGTCCAGGTGTCGAGCTTCCGGTTCGCGGCCGGATACCCGCAAGACACGAGCGGACACGGTGGCGGCTACGTCTTCGATTGCCGCGGTCTGCCGAACCCCGGTCGGGAGGCCGAGTATCGACGGCTCACCGGTCTCGACCCGGAGACGATCGCGTTCCTGGAGGCGCGCCCCGAGGTGCACGAGCTGTGGGAGCGCGTGCGGTCGATCGTCGACGCGCACGTGCGCACCTACGTCGCCCGTGGCTTCCACAGCTTGAGCGTCCACTTCGGCTGCACCGGGGGGCAGCACCGATCCGTGTTCATGGCGGAGCGGCTCGCCGAGCACCTGGGGAGCGAGCACCCGGACGTGCGCGTGAGCCTGACCCACCGAGAGCGCGCGGACTGGCCTCGGCGACCGGCCGCGGTCTGACGTGGATGCCATGCTCCTGGCGGCGGGAGAGGGCCGTCGCCTGCGACCGCTCACCGCGGATCTTCCCAAGGCCCTCGTCGACGTCGGCGGCACGCCCCTGCTCGAACGCGTCGCGCGATCGGCGATCGCGGCCGGAGCCACCCGGCTCGTGATCAACGCGCACTACCGCGCCGAGCAGATCGTCGGCTTTCTCGACGAGCGCGCAGGGTTCGGCGTCGAGTACGTCGTCTCGCGGGAGGACGAAGCCTCGGAGGCCCCGCTGGAGACCGGCGGCGCGCTCGTCCACGCGCGGCCGCTCCTCGATCGCGCCGGCGCGTTTCTGCTCCACAACGCCGACATCGTCACCGATCTCGATCTGCGGGCGCTCTACGCGGCGCACGTCGAAGGAGAGGCGTCGGATGGCCGACTCGCGACGCTCGTGGTCGGCGAGCGGGAGACGACTCGTCCGCTGCTGGTGGACGAGACCGGCGTCTGTGGTCGCGCGAACCGGACGGAGGGCTGGGAAGTGATCGCGCGTCACCCGGCCGCCGGGGTGGACCCGACGCCGGTCGGGTTCGCCGGCATCCACGTCGCCTCGTCGCGTCTCCCCGATCTGTTGACCGAGCGCGGCGCCTTCTCGCTGATCGACGCGTACATGCGGCTCATCGGCGAAGGACACGTCGTGGCGGCCTACGACGCGGGCGACGCGCTGTGGCACGATGTCGGGACGATCGAGAAGCTCGAGGCCGCACGCGCCGCGGTCGAGGCGAGCGAGGCCATCGCGTGAAGGCGGTCCGGATTCGAGAGCCCGGCGGCCCGGAGGTGCTCGAGCCGACGGACGTCCCGATGCCCGAGCCCGCCGCCGGCGAGGTGCTGGTCCGCGTTCGGTGCGCGGGCGTCAACCGCGCCGACATCCTCCAGCGGTTGGGTCGCTACCCGGTTCCCGCGGGATCGCCGCGTGACATCCCCGGTCTCGAGTTCGCCGGCGAGATCGCCGCGAGCGGCGATGGGGTCTCCGGCTGGAAGACGGGCGACCGCGTCATGGGCATCCTGGGTGGAGGTGGCTACGCGGAATACGCGACCGTCCCCGCGGTGCAGCTGCTTCCCGCCCCCGAGGGGATGGACTGGACCGCGGCGGGCGCGATCCCCGAGGCGTTTCTCACCGCCGCCGACGCCCTGTTCGCGCGCGGGCGGCTCCGCGCCGGCGAGTGCGTCGTCGTCCACTCCGCGGGTGGCGGCGTCGGGACGGCGGCGCTCCAGCTCGCCCGCGTCGCCGAGGCGGGTCCAGTCGTCGGAACGGCCTCGGCCGGTAAGCTCGAGCGGATCCGCGCCGCGAACCTGCCGCTCGATCTCGGGATCGAGCGGGGCTCGATCGAGTCGGATCCCGAGCACCTCGCGGGGGCGGTACGCGACCGGATCCGGGGAGCGGGCGCCGACGTCATCCTCGATACCGTCGGTGCCCCGTACTGGTCGGCGAACATCCACGCCCTGGCGACGCTCGGGCGCCTGGTGATCGTCGGCGTCATGGGTGGCTCGACAGTCGAGGCCGATCTGCGGGCGCTGATGGCGAAGCGGGCCACGGTCGTCGGCACCGTGCTCCGGGCGCGATCCACCGCCGAGAAGGGAGCGGTCAGCGAGGACTTCGCCCACCGCTTCCTCCCCTCGTTCGAGGGCGCCGAGCCCGCCCTTCGGCCCGTGATCGACCGCTCCTTCGCGCTCGACGAAGCGGCCGAAGCGCACCGATACATGGAGTCGGACGCGTCGTTCGGGAGGATCCTTCTCGAGGTGCCATGATCATCAACCGAGCGCATCGGTACCTGTTCGTGGAGCCCCCCTTCACCGGCTCGACCGCGATCGCGACCGAGCTCGAGCGGCACTACGGCGGCGAGAACATCCTGTGGAAGCACGCGAAATACACGGAGTTCCGGGCGCAGTTCGGGGACGAGGCCGACGAGTACTTCGTCTTCGCGTCGAACCGGAACCCGCTCGACCAGGCGGTGAGCGAGTTCGTCAAGCTCCAGAACAACCACAAGGACAACTTCACGACACCCGAGAAGTTCCTGCGCAACGGCGGGTACATCACGGACGAGGCACTCGAAGAATTCCACTGGGTGCAAGAGAACGACGCGAGCTTCGCCGACTACTTCGTCCGCTACAAGAACAAGCTGTTCAACAATTGGTACCTGCTCGGACACGAGCGGTTCGACGTGGTCATCGAGTTCACCCGGATCGACGACGAGTTCGATGCCGTGCTCCGGAAGATCGGTCTCGATCCCGTGCGACGGCTCCCCACGGTGAACCCCACCGAGGGAAAGAAGACCTTCGTGGACTACTACACGCCCGAGACGTGGGAGCAGGCGTTTCGGTGCTACGGACCCTTCATGCGCAAGTGGGGCTACTCGTTTCCCGCGGCCTGGGGGACCCCGCGGACTTCTCCCCTCGCCACGGCCCGGTTCCACGCCATCGACCGGGCCGTGGGCCTGGTCTCGGGCTTCGCGAAGCTCGACACGAACTCGCGCCTCGTCCAGCGGGTAAAGCGTCTGGTGCAGGGCGGCTGAGGTCCGCTCCCGCCTCGTTGGCGCGGTTTCGCCGACCTCGTATCATCCACGCCCGGAACGCGAAAAGCGAAAGAGCGCATGCAGGTTTGGGTCGGTACCAGTGGCTACAGCTACCCGGCTTGGAAGGGGACCTTCTACCCCGAGGATCTCCCGAACAAGCAGATGCTGACGTATTACGGATCGCAGCTCCCGGCGGTCGAGATCAACAACACGTTCTACCGGATGCCGCGCGCGAGCGTGCTCGAGGCGTGGGCCGAGTCCGTCCCCGATGGCTTCCGGTTCGCACTCAAGGCGTCGCGGAGGATCACGCACTTCAAGCGGCTCGAGGACGCGGATGAGGAGACGGAGTACCTGGTTCAGACGGCCTCCGCCCTCGCGGATCGCGCGGGCGTGATCCTCTACCAGCTCCCGCCGAACTTCAAGCGGGACGACGATCGATTGTCGGCGTTCGTGGCCGGGCTGCCCAACCCCGGGACCTCGGCGTTCGAGTTCCGTCACGCGTCGTGGTTCGACGACGACGTGTTCGAGATCCTGCGCGAGCGGAATTGCGCGCTTTGTATCGCCGAGACGGATGAGGGCGAGAACGACCCGCCGGTGGTGGAGACGGCCGACTGGACCTACCTCCGCCTCCGCAAGACCGAGTATTCGGCGACCGAGCTGGAAGCATGGGCGGCGCGGCTCGCGGAGTCCGGGTGGGGTCGAGCCTACGCTTTCTTCAAGCACGAGGACGCGGGGGTCGGCCCGGCCCTCGCGACCCGGTTCGTGGAGCTCACGACCTCATGACGCCCGTCGTCGGTCAACTGCTCCTTCTCAACGTTCTGGGTCTGTTGTTCGCCGGTCCGGGGACGCCGCTGTTTCGTGAATTCCAGCTCGTCCCGGCCCTGATGCTCCAGAAGCCGTGGACGCTGATCACGTATCAGTTCCTGCACGGCGGCATGGGCCACTTGTTCTTCAACATGATCGGGCTGTTCTTCCTCGGTCCGCGTCTCGAGGTGCGGCTCGGCAGCCGGCATTTTCTCGGCATGTACCTGGTAAGCGGTCTGGTCGGCGCCCTCGTCCACATCATCTACACGGTGGTGACGGCGGCGGCGGGCGGGCTCTTCGTCCCCATGGTCGGCGCCTCCGGGGCCGTGTACGGCGTGTTCCTCGCCTACGCGAAGTTCTGGCCGAAAGACAAGATCCTGCTCTGGTTCGTGATCCCGGTCGAGATTCGGGTCTTCGTGATCGGGCTCACCGCGCTCTCGCTGTGGTTCAGCATCACCGGTGGGCAAGCCAACGTCGCGCACTTCGCTCATCTCGGTGGCTTCCTGGGCGGTTGGCTCTACCTACGGGGCAGGGAGTGGCGCTCGCCGGCCAACCAGTTCAAGAAGAAGGCGGAGAGCCCCGGGATCCGGATGAGGGAACGGGACCTCACGGAGCACTGGTCGAGCATCGACCCCGACACGCTCCACCCGGTCAACCGGGAGGAGTACGACCGCATCTCGGACAAGATCCGATCGCTCGGGTGGGGTGCGCTCAGCGATCGAGAGCGCACCTTCGTGCAGCGTTTCGGCGGAGGCTTCGGGTAACCGGGACGTGACGATGGAGGCTCGCCGACACCGGATCGTGCGAGCCGGGACGTCGTCCCTCCGAAGCGCCGCGTTCGACGGTCTAGAGTCTAGAATCCCTCGGCGGCGGCCACCGGCGACGGCTCGTCCGTCTCCTCCGCGTCGAGCGCGGGCTCGTCCGACGTGTCGCCGTCTTCCGCCGCTCGACCCGCGCGCCACGCTTCGTGCTGGGCCTTCTGGAGCCCCACGATGCCCTCTTCGAGCCACGCGTAGCTGCCCGCCATGATCTCCTGCGCCAACCGATAATCGGCGACGTCGGAGTTCGAGCGGATCATCTGGAAGAGATGCTTCACCCGGCGACGCGACTCGTTC
>JAKSCH010000363.1 GCA_022360695.1 Gemmatimonadota bacterium | reverse complement strand
CGCGCTTCAGCGATCGGCCGCCACGTTCGGTACGGCCGGTTACACGCGGGCCCAGCACTCGGTCGCGACATTGCAAGCCGAGACCTTGATCGAGCTGGGTCGCGGAGCGGAGGGATGGCAGGTCAGGATCGCGGCTACGAGGAATCTCCAAGCTCTCACTCCGACGCAGATGCTGCACAACGCTCTGATCGATGGTGCGCGGTCGGCAGAGCTCGACGGGCTCCGGTTCGCCCACGAGTCGTTCCTGATCGAGGCCGGGCTGTTCGCGGATGAGCGAGGCCACGCGATCTCGCAAGCGGAAGTCGCGCTTCGCTGGGGCGACGTCGCGGTCGATCGGGGGCGCCCGGGCGAGGCGCTCGCGCGTTACGCGCAGGCCGAGGCGATCGCCAGCCGCGTCGGCGCGGAGAAGATTCGTGAAAGACTTCTGGCGAACGCTCGATTCGGCAGGTTCATGCTCGAACCTCCAGGAGTCGCGGAACTCTCGATGCTTGATCGGACCCTCGATTTCTACGAGGAGAATGGTCCGCGTTGGCGGATGACCGACCTACTCAGACTCAGCGCGATGGCGCTCTCGGCGACCGGGGAGACGAGCCGCGCTCGCCAGCGTTTCCAGCGAGCTTCGGCAGACCTAATCCACCAGGGAACAATCATCTCGGACTCTCGATCGACAGAGAGATTCTGGGCGTCGGTTCAGCACCTTTTCGACGACTTCATCGCGTTCGAGATGGGTGATGGCCGTGTCGAAGCCGCCCTCGAGGTCTTGGCGCGGGCTCGCAGCACCGCGTTTGCGTCTCCCCCTGTAGCGAGCCCGGGCTTTAGCGCCAGGATACGCGATCCAACACTGGTGTTCACCGTCGTGGATGAACAAGCCTATTGGTGGCGTGTCGACGCCGCGGGAGTCGACGGTGGAGCCTTCACGTCGGTGGGCCTCGTCGACCGTGTCGACACGCTGGTCGCCCGACTCCGGGCGGGATCGTTTCCTCGCCGTCTCGCCACCGACCTCTTTGAGGAGTTGCTCGCACCACGATTGGAAGAAACGGACGTGACAATCGCCATAATGGCCGATGGTCCCCTCGGCAATCTTCCGTTTGGGGCGCTCGTGGATCCGAGTACGGCAAAGCCGTTCGCCACGACGCATTCCTACTATCTGATCACGGGGCTCGGCCGATCGGATGCTGTCGACACCCCCGAAGCCACGAGGTCCGTGGTCGCAGTGGGCGATCCCGGATCGGCGGCCGTTTCAGTGGGGTGGCCGCCTCGTCTCCCAGAGTCGCGGAGGGAGGCTTCCTCCATCGCTGACTTGTACAATCGAGCGACGCTGCTCCTCGGTGATCGGGCCACAGCGACAGGAGTATCATCGGCCATCCGGAATGCCGACGTGTTTCACTTCGCCGGGCACACGGAGTCGATCGGCCCGGAAACGCAGGGCGTTCTATACCTCGCCGATGATGTGACGGGCGTCGCCCCGATTCCGGCGACTACGCTCCTGGGATCAGGCAACGCGGGGGCGCTACGAATCGTCGTGCTCTCCGCTTGCGAAAGTCTACAACCGTCAACTGGCCGCGTGACGGGCATCTTGGGGCCCGCACGGGCCTTTCTCGACGCTGGCGTCTCGACGGTTGTTGGAACGCTATGGAAAGCCCGAGATGGCGTGCTCGCCAGCGTCATGACCGACCTCCATTCGGGCATACGGGCGGGTGACAGTCCGTCTGAAGCACTTCGAGATGCGATCGCCAGCTATCTGGCCGACCCGACGAGTCCGTGCTGCGAATGGGCCTCGATTCAGGTCGTTCGCAGGTCGCATTGACCGATGTCGGTCACCCGCCCAGGTCGTCGATCAAGCGTCGCAGCTCTAAGCGCCCATCCGCGCGACTCGAGAAGGCATTCAAGGCCATGTCGATTCTCGCCGAAGCCGGCCGTGGGACGTGCAGTGACTGGAGTAGCTCACGCGCCCGCATGAGCGAGTTGGGCGAGTCATCGTACAACAACAACCGCGCACACTCGATCCCGATGCCGGCGTCGAGCCACGCCGGATCGTTCCCCAACTTGAGCACACGCTCCAGATACAACGGGTCGGGCGTCGGAGACTCGACCGCGTTTCGCAGCTCGACGGCAATGCCTTCGAGACCGCGGACCTCCTCGTGTAGGCCAAGAAGCGCTCGAAGCATGCCACGCGCGAGAGTGGTGTCTCGTTGCGCAAACGACGCTGATACGTCGCACAGTAGTACTCCGCTCCTGAACGAACGCTGCTCCGGCGTCAGCCTTACTGTGCCACCCCGCAGTTCGGTCCATCCGGTGCCATTCCAACCCGGATCGACCTCGACTAGAGTCGGCTCGGCGGACTCGGGCGCCAGGAGCGCCGATGCGCGACTCAGGGGAGTCACCTCGCCCGCCCAGGGAAACGACCAAACCAAGAGCGAAACGGCCGCGGCCGCCAGCAACCAATAGGCGCTCCTCGGCACTCTGGGAAGGTATGGAGACGCAGGCTCTTCTTCCTTGAGATCTTCGAGAACCGCGGCCGCCTCGGTGAGCTCTTCGTAGCCACCGCTCGTCTCGAGGTGTCTCGCGACATCACGGAGGTGAGCCTCTCCATGGCCCTCGGTGAGCATTCGGGTCAGGCGGTCAACGGCCTCATCGTCCATGGCCCCTGCACCTTCATTGCCCGAGGCCGGGGTCGGCCGTGTTCGGCCGTCATCACCATTCAGCGCCATTCCACCTCTCCCTGGCCGACAAGGTCCATGACATCCTGGGGCTCGACGCCCTCTTCTTCCAGGGCCGTTCGGAGCTTGCCGAGCATCCTTTCGATGCGTCGATAGAGCGGCTTTTGCGGAAGACGCACCGCACGCGCGATCTCGGAGACCTTCATGCCGTCGAAGAACCGCATGCGCAGAATTAGACGATCCTCCGACGTCCATGTGGAGATGACGGCGGAAATCTCGCCAGCGACGCGATCTGCTCGACTCTGGAGATCCTCGCCACTAAGGTCGGCGTCAGGAACCTGCGTCGAGTTGCTCAACGAAATCGATTCCGCCGTGACGAATCGACGTCGACTTCGAATCGGAAGTGACGCGACGAGCCGCATGAGCTGGGTCCGATTCAAGTCGCAACGATCGCTCTCGAGAAGACGACTGACGGACTCTTCGATCGTCTGTCCGTCGCGATAGATCCACGTCTCGAGCGTCACCGCCTCGGCCCCCATCGATTTGGCCTTCGCCGACGGGCGCCATCTACCGAATCTTCGGATGTTCTGGTCTTTCCACACGTTCGCCGCGACGACGGAAAGAAATGCGCGAATCGAACCCTTGCCCCGATAACGTCTGAGGGCACGATAGTCGTTTTGAACGAGACGCTCGAGCACTTCCGACTTCAGATCATCGGCGACATCGTGGTCGAGCGCGTGTCGTCTCGCGATCGACGCGACGATGCGCTCGATATCGGGCAGATGTGCGACGAGCAGAACCTCGTGGGCAGAAGGTTCCGAAGTTTCAGCCATGCGACCCCGCTCCAATGAGCCCCCCGAACCTCCCCCGTTCCGCCACCATCATGTCTCATGCTCAAGTCGGACTTACAGGCTTCGGCAAGCTACCCACCCCACACTATCGGACCAACCCCGGAGAACGTCCGTAAGAGACTATATTGTCGGGATGGCGAGTCCAAGACACGTGATTGACTTGCCTCTAATCAAGTCGCTTCAAAAATCCATCTTATAACCTGACTACGGACTGGAAAGCGATCTGGCAGTGATCGAACCGCATCTCGTGTACAGGGCCGCTCGGAGCGGCGAACACTCCGAGCGAAGCTCGAACGAGGTGCGCCCTCCCGGATACGCTAATCTGATGATTTGAGCGTTGGAGTACCATCAGTTTCTGTCCTCGAACCCACTGTAAGGTTTCGGCATCGACACCTCTCTAACCTCTGTAGTGGCAGTCGTTGTTGAATTGAGAGGTAGAGGTCATGTTCGAAGGCTCTTCCATGCTGTTGGATGTCCTAGCCATAATCGTCGCGTTCTCGGCGGTGATGCTTCTTCTTAGCGTCTTGGTGACCGCACTGTCGCAAGCCACTCAGGCGGTTCTGAGACTGCGAGCTCGCAACCTTCAATCGGGCCTCGGGAATCTGCTTAGCAACGAGCTGGCGACACCGGGAGACGCGGGACGACGGCTAGCCGCAAGCGTCTTGAACTCCCCGGAAGTGTCGGTTCTTCGCAGTCGGCGAGATCCTACTTCTCCGCTCGGGCGAGCGCTCGGCCCGTTCGTCTCCTGGATCGAGCCTGACGATCTCGGGCGGGCACTCGCGACCGCGTCCGCCTCCGACGACGAGGCCGATTCGAGCACCAATCAGCCACCGAACACGACAGAACTCGACATCGAATCCGTAGTTGAGCACTTCCGGCGTCTGAACGCCCCTCTCAGCAAGCGATTCAGCGTCATCATGAGAGTCGTCGCCATCGTGTGGGCGTGTCTCGTGGCCTTGGCTTTCCAAGTGAGTACGCCACAGCTAGTGGCCAGGCTTTCGACGGACCCGGAGTACAGGCAATCGATAGTCGATCGATCCGACGACATCCTTCAGTTCGGTGAGGACGCGCTGGGACGTCTCGAGTTTGCGGACGCCGCGGATGCCGCACTCGAGCGACTCGCCGTAAACCACCCGGATCTGCGCGATGAGATCGAGCAGGTCGACGACGCGGAGGATTATCCGAACGGGCCGGCGGAAGATCTGGCCGATCTGATTGAAGATCACCCCGACCGAGCGTCGGTGATTACGGAGTTTGAGGACCTTTGGGACGAAGAACTGGAGCGACAGGCTAACCAGGCTCTGACGGAAGCAAGAGGAGCCGTCGATCAACTCGCCGCAATCAGTATCACGCCTTGGCGACAAGGGACCGATTTCTACTTCGCGAACGGTCGCCTACAGATCTCCAACATCCTTGGGGTACTTTTCACCGTAATCCTGCTCACTCTAGGCGCCCCCTTCTGGTACAACGTGCTGAGAGCGACGGCTGGCCTCGGGGATCGGACTGCTTCCAAGAGCGACGATGATCAAGAGGATGGGTCGTCCACCGCCTAGGAATCCAAGCCGTCGTTGCTGCCGCGTCCCGGAATTTCGGGAGAAGAAAACGATGAAATCGATCAGCCGACTCGCACTAGCCCTTATCGTTCTGGCCGTGCACGCAGACGTGGCCTTCGGACAGCGCGTGGTGCCGTCGGAGCGTGTTCGAAGCTCTGTTTCGGTTTACCAAGCCAGTGACTCTGACAGCGAACGGGTCGGTCGAATCCGCGTAGGCGAGAGCGCCGCCCACATTCGAAGTGTGCCTCGCTGGCATGAGATCCGGCTGGATAATGGTGTCGATGGGTTTGTGAGTAAGTCGTGGACTCGGGTCGTTCCGGAGAGCGCAACCGGACTGGCACTCCGCAACCAGGATGAGCTGCGCGTTCACTACCTGAACGTCGGTGCCGGAACATGTACGATTGTCGAATGTCCGGGGCCGGACGCTCCTCCAATGATTATCGACTGCGGGTCTCTTGAACCCACCAGCGTCGACATGGATCGCGAGGATACCCGGGACTACGTTCGAGACGTCCTCGCGGCACACGACGAGGCTCCGAACCTGGTGCTGAGCCATGCGGACCGAGACCACTACGGCTGGATCTCGCATGTCTTGGACGGCACGCAAGTCCAGAACATCTGGATGGGTGGCGACTCCGACGACTACTCGGGTAGCGGTTTTCCGACTTGGATCGCCGGGCAAAACGCCAACCTCCATCAAGACTTGGAGGACGGATGGCATAACGACGGGAATCCGATCGGGTCCGACCTGGATTGCGGCGATGCCTCCGTGTTCGTCTTCACCGTCAACTCGGGGAGCAGCAAGAACGGAAACAGCCTCGTGGTGAACATCGAGTATGACGATTTTAGCGCGACGTTCACAGGAGACGCGGAGGGTCCTACGGAGGACGACTCGAGGGCAAACTTCAACAATCTCGTCAAGACTACCGTGCTGACGGGGTCTCATCACGGCGCAAGTACGCATCGCAGTAACGGACAAGTTTGGGCTGACTCGACTGCGCCCGATGTGGTGATCTTCAGTGCCGGACGCAGATTCAGGCACCCACGATGCGATGCCGTCGAGCGTTTCGAGCGTACGCTGGCTCAGGCCGCAGAACACCCCATGCAATGCGGCACATCAAGACGTTACCGACCCAGACGAAACACTCGGCTCGCGAAGTACCTAACGGAGGTCAACGGCCGAATCGTAGTCACGTCCAACGGTCGGTCGCCGCTGTCGCCCTTCTGCACCGGGTCCATCGGATGCAACACGACGATCGCACACTGATTCGGCGATTTCGATAGACGGTCGAGCGACAAGAGATGTCTACGGACATAGTCGCCTGCTCCGACGCGATGGACGACGGCTTCAGCGGTCGCAAGATCAAAAGTCGCGGTTGTATAGTATGCCGGCCCGCACGGGCCTCGAGGTCGAGCCCCGGCTCGATTTAGACCGGGGCCCGCCCGGGCCGACCCACCGACCGTTCTCCACTCGGGGAAGAACCCGCCGTCGGGGACGGCGTGTCCGAGGAACACCTCGCTCAGCCGGACCCGTGCGCACCATGGCGCATGGCGTAAAGCGCGTGGTGCCCACTGGCGCGCTCGCGTGAGGCGCTGACATCGGCGAACGCCCAACGTCCCGATCGGTTGCTCTCCACCGGGGGATGCGCGATGGCGAAGGCCAAGGACAAGATGAGCACGGAGCGCCGGGAGCGGCTTTCGCCTCGTCTTCCGATGATCTGGGACGGGACGAAACCGTGAACGGCCTGCGATCGGCGGTGTCGGGAGTGCCGACGCGTCGCGAGATCGAAGGGATCGCCGAAGCTCCGCTCGACGACGGGTCCGACCCTCGCAAGGGCATCGCCCGCATCGAGAGTGGATTCGATTTCGCTCCTCCCGGGCGGGCGTGAGCCCTCTCGAACGGTTCGATACGGTGGTCGTGGGCTCGGGCTTCGGCGGGTCCGTCGTGGCCGCGCGTCTCACCGAGGGCGGCCACGAGGTGTGCGTGCTGGAGCGCGGCCGCGCGTACCCTCCCGGGTCTTTCCCGCGCGCGCCGGAGGGGATGCGGGACAACTTCTGGGATCCGAGCGAAGGGCTCTACGGGCTCTTCAACGTGTGGTCCTTTCGCTCACGCAACCCGTTGAAGTTCAAGGGTCTCGAAGCGGTGGTCGCGAGCGGCCTGGGCGGCGGCTCTCTGATCTACGCCAACGTTCTGATTCGCAAGGACGAGCGCTGGTTCGTCCAAGAGGATCGGGATGGGGCGTATGAACATTGGCCGGTCACCCGGTCCATGCTCGACCCGTACTACGATCGGGCGGAGCGGGTCCTTCTCCCCACCGAGCTACCGCGCGGCGCCCCCTACGATGGCGTGCGCAAGGCCGCGGAGATGCGAACGGCGGCGCGACGGCTCGGGCTCACGGCCGGACGAGCGCCCATCGCGGTCACGTTCGGGAACCCCGGTGCCGACCCCGCTCCGGGCCTGTGCATCGAGGAGTCCCTGCCCAACTACCACGGGCGGGGTCGCCTCACGTGTCTCCTGTGCGGCGAGTGCGACATCGGCTGCAACTACGGCAGCAAGAACACGCTCGACTTCAACTACCTGCCGATCGCCGCGAGAGGAGGCGCCAGCATACGACCGTCTTGCGAGGTCCGTGCGTTGCGACCCGCGACGAACGGCGGCGAGCAGGGGTACGAGGTCGACTATGTGGAGCATGCCGAAGCGGTCGACGATCCCTCGACCGCCTCCGGATCGGACCGGCCGACCTCTCGCGACCTGCCGCCGCGAACGCTCTGGTCGAAGCGCGTCGTGCTCGCGGCCGGCACGCTCGGGTCGACGTATCTCCTGCTCGCGAACCGCGAGTCCTTGCCCGGGCTGAGCTCGCGACTGGGCAGTCGTTTCTGTGGGAATGGCGATCTCCTCGGCTTCTTCACCCGAGCGTGGCGCGGATACGGTCCACGGCCGTTGCGATCGCACTATGGCCCTGTCATCACGACGTACGTGCACGGCGAGGACGAGCTCGATGGCAATGGCGCGCAGGGGCGCGGGTTCTATATCGAGGACGGAGGTGCGCCGGAGTTCACGCAGTGGCTCGTCGAGAGCGCGCAATCGAAGAGCACGATCCGACGCGTGGCGCGTTTCGCCTGGCACCTCGCCCGTCGAAGGATCACGGGGTCCCCGGAGAGCGACGTGTCGGCGTTGTTCCGCGGTCTGATCGGCACCGCGACCGCGTCGTCGACGTCCATGCCGGTGCTGGGAATGGGGCGAGACGTGCCGGATGGGCAGATGACGCTACGTGACGGGCGATACTTGCACGTCGATTGGAGCATCAAGACGTCGCGAGCTTACTTCGACCGTCTCCGAGGCACGATGCGGCAGCTCGCGGGCGGCATGGGCGCCAGCTTCGTCGACAACCCCATCTGGTACCTCAGACGCGTCGTCACCGTCCACCCGCTCGGCGGATGCCCCATGGGTCGAGATCCGCAGGAGGGCGTGGTCGACGCGCAGGGACGAGTGTTCGGTCACCCCGGGCTCTATGTGGCGGATGGCGCCGTGATGCCGGGCCCGGTCGGCCCGAACCCGTCCCTGACGATCGCGGCCCTGGCGGAGCGCACGGCCGAGCGGATCCTCGAGGAGTAGGAGCGGCAACCCGGAGGACGGAATGACTACCAGAGCCTTGATGCTGGCCGGTGGAGGCGTGAAGGTCGCCTTTCAAGCGGGCGTGCTCCAGGTCTGGCTCGACGAAGCCGGGCTCGAGTTCGACATCGCGGATGGCGCGAGCGGCGGGTGTCTGAACCTCGCCATGTGGTGCCAGGACATGTCGGGCGTCGAGATCGCCGAGAACTGGCGAACGCTCGAACCGTTGCGGGGCCTCGACATCCACTGGCTGGAGATCGCGCGTCTGGGCTACGCCAGCTCGGTGTTCGAGCTGGACAGGTGGCGCGAGAACGTGTTCCCGGATTGGGGTCTCGATTTCGACGACATCCGCGACCGCGGGCGAGACGCCGTGTTCAACGTGTACAACTTCAGCCGCCATCGGCTGGAGACGATCCCGGCCGCCGACCTCACCGAGGATTATCTCGTCGCTTCCGTGTCTCTTCCGATCTGGTTCCCGCCGGTGGACATCGGTGGTGAGACCTATATCGACTCCGTATTCAGCTCCGACTCGAACCTGATCGAAGCCGTCCATCGGGGAGCCGACGAGCTGTGGGTGATCTGGACCGTGAGTCGCGAGGGCAGGTGGCGCGATGGCTTCGTGGCGAACTACTTCCAGATCATCGAGGCCGCCGCCAACAGCAGGTACGCGCAGGACAGGGCGCGCATCGAAAAGAACAACCGAGCCATCCAGGCGGGACGGGAGGGCGAGTTCGGACGGCCGATCGAGGTCCGCGAGATCGCTGCCGAGGTGCCGGTCCACTATCTCATCAACCTCGGGCAGGATCGCTTCGCGGAGGCCGTCAACCAGGGCGTGAGCGAAGCTCGGTCGTGGTGCGAAGCGAACGACATCGAGCTGTCGAGCGCGGCCTCGGGCCCCGGTGCCAGCATCGTGACGGCCCCCGTCGCGCGCCTTCGCTTCACGGAGGACATGAAGGGGTACGCGGCCCAGGGGGCGAGAGACTTCCGGGATGGGTTCGAGGCCGGCCGAGACGCGGGCGCCTACCTGCACGCGCACATGACCATCGGTGTGGACGACGTGCACACGTTCGTCACGGACCCGGAGCACGAAGCGGAGATCTCCGGCTGGATCCGATACGAGCCCGTGGGGCAGCGTCTCCCGATCGAATCGGGTCGTTTCAATCTCTTCCTGAATCGAGCGGACCCGTCGGAGAAGCGGATGCTCTACCGGGTGTTCTTCCGGGACGGCGGCGGCGACCCGCTCACGCTTCTGGGCTACAAAGAGGTACGGGACGACCCGGGCATCGACCTGTGGAGCGATACGTCGACGCTCTACACGCGGATCCTCCGCGGGCACGTCGACGGCGACCCGGACGACGAGTCGATCGAAGCCTCCGGGATCATTCGGATCTCGCTGCCGGACTTCATGCGACAGCTCACGACGTTCCGGGTCGAGGCGGAGGGGGCAGGCGAGCGGCTCGCCGCGATGGCGCGATTCGGTCGGCTGTTCCTCGGGAACCTCTGGGATGTCTACGCCCGGAACGTCTTGAGCTCCGGACCGTTCTGAGCCGCTTATCGTCTACCGTCGCGGGCGGTGCCCTTCGAGCGACGCTTCGACGGACTCGGCGACATAGCGGCGATCGACGTGGATCTCGTTGGGGCGCGCCGTCGTCCAAACGACCACCTTTCCCTTGTCGCGGGGAAGCGACTCGTGCCAGTACCGGAACGTGCTCCACAGCATCTCCGGGCACACGTTCGGTCCGACCGCGCCGGGCGTCAGATCGAGCCCGCCCGCTTCGTACGCCATCTCGCAGAACGCCGCGCCCGGGTGGGCGATCCCGGCCTCGAGGGGGTTCTGACAGCCCGCGGGCGAGTATACGTGGTGCAGCCAGGGCCCGAGCGCCTCGTAGAGCGGATAGCGCGTCCGAGCCGTGTTGGGATTCATGGCGGCGTCGACGATACGATCCCGGGCCGCGCGATCGAGCCCTACCACCGTCGCGAACGCGACGTCGCGATATCGATCCGAGTCGCAATAGTCCGTCAGCGAGAACGCCGTCACCCCGTTGGTCTCCGGTCGATGCGTCTGTCCGCCCGCCGGCGTGAGCGAGACTTCGACCCCCATCGCGGTATCGATGCGGGAACGCCCCGACCATTCGAGGACGATGGCCGCGTGCGACCAACGACTCGGAGCGCGATCGAACCGTGCCGTCCGTTGTGCGATGCGAACGGCCCAATCCGTCGGGTCGCGGCCACTGGCCAGGAGGACGCCCCCCACTCGATCCGTGGGCTTCGTGTCGGCTCGGATGCGGTCCAGCAGCTCTCGGATGCTCTTGCCGCGATTGCGGCGGGGCTTGCTGGGTTTCGAAGGTGCGTATCTTATCAGGGCCTCCTCGCCCGAAGCGTGAGTGGCACCGTGGTCTCGCAGCGATCTCCACGGCTCGGCTCGAGTTTCATGGTTCCGTCCTCGAAGGTCGGGGGCCGCGCGGCCGAGAACGAAGCGGCCGTGCGAGCACCGTCGTCGTGATCGAGCACCGAGATCGCTACGCGAACGTCACCACCCTCCGTCGGCGTGATCTCGAGCAAGCCCAACGCGTTCGGCGCATCGGTGGAGAACACGTGCTCCGTGATCCGTGGCTTGGCCGCGGCGGACCCCGCGATCGCACCCCAGCTCACCGCGAGCGACTCGGGGATTCTCGGCTTGCTGCGCGGCTGTCCCCCTTGGAGCCACCGACCGACCAGGTACGAGGCGGCGGATCCGACGCCGCCGGGGATGTGGCTCGCGGGCGAGCAGACGAAGTCGTAGACGTCGCGATCGCCCAGCACACCACCCGTCCGAACGGGCACGGTGAGTCGGATCAGTCGACTGTAGTGCACGTCGCCCGAGACCAGGAGGATGTCCGCGGGAGAATCCACCACCGCGCGCCAGATCCTCCGGTACTGCTCGGGGAACGATGCCGGGGCTCGATCCCAGCGTCCCGGTGAGAGCCACAGCGGCTGACCCGTCACGAGAAGTCCCGGCTTCACCAGGGTGCGGGCCCAATGCTCCAGCCGGGCTACCGCGGCATCCGGCATGAGACGCGGTCCCGGCACCTCGAAGCTCCGCTCGGATCTCATGTCCGCGACGAAGACGCTGACGGGCAGACCTCGCTCGAGCACGAAGGATCGACCCAGGGCGGCGGACGATACGGGATTCAGCGTGATCTGGAACGCGCGAAGCGCGGCCTGGAGCGCAGCGTCCCACTCCCGCGCGTAGTGCCGACCGCGGAGCAGCCGCAGCTGCGGCTGCGATGGATTGGGATAGTCGTTCCAGAACTCGTGGTCGTCCCACGTGGTGACGTTCGGGGAGTGCGAGAGCGCGTCTCCGTACGGATCTTCGCGGAAGTACCGCAGATAATCGCGTACCGTGTTTCGGGCCGGTCCCCCGCGCTCCCAGACCATCCCCGGCTTCACGTCGAGGTAGAGGTTGTCCCCCATCAGGATCTTGAGGTCGCTGCCCTTCAACGGTGGCAGCCGTAGGGCGTCGAAGTACGAGCCCCCCTTCTTGTACTGACGGTAGAAACAGCTCGCCACGCAGATTCGAAGCGGTCGATGGGGGCCGTAGCCCCCGGCCGTGCGAAACTCCACGGCCGGCCGTAGTCGGGTCCCTCGGTCGCGAACCTCGTAGGCGGTGGCGGGGCGCAAACCATCGAATACGACTTCCACGAGTCGCACCGACTCGGCGTCGAGCTCGGCAGTTATGTCCGGCGGGGTCGCGACCGGTCGATGGACGCCGCCGGTCCGGTGGGACGCGTCCCGGGATCGCGCTTCGAGACGGACGTCGTCGACCTTATCCGCTTCGACGATGGCGAGCGCACGCGCGGCCGTTTCGTCGACGTGGCCGGGGATGACTCGTAGCTCGGGCTTCGCCATGTCGCTTCCCTTCGAGGCCCTCGCGCCCGCGTACCGCCGCGGGCGATCGGTTCGCGGGGGTCTCGTGCACCATGCGGCGAGCGCCGGACGCCGGCAATGACGCAGGCGCGGGGTCGGAAATGGCGCGATCGCGCTATGTCCGATCGGGTGTGGATCGCGCGAGATTGGTCGAGATTCGATGTTAGGGGCCGTGGCAGACACTGGAGGTGCCCGGCGCACCAGCCTGGCGGGAGCGTACGGACTCACGCGCCCCGAGAGGGACAAGGTGGGACATGGGGAGCAGCCGAAGCACGAGCTCGATTTCCGTCTGGATCGTCGAAGACAACGAGGACTTTCGACAAGCGGTTCACGAGCTCTTGGAGGATGCGGCAGGCGTTCGTTGCGAGCGGGTGTTCGCGAACGCCGAGGACCTACTGGAGACGCTGAACCACCACTTCGCGCCGGAAGTGATCCTCATGGACATCGGGCTCCCGGGCATGTCGGGAATCGAAGCCATCGGTCGACTGAAGACCGTGTCGCCCGCCACGCACGTCATCGTGCTCACGATTCACGAGGACAACGACCGCATTTTCGACGCGATCTGCGCGGGCGCGAGCGGCTACCTGTTGAAGACGGCTCGGATGGATCGGGTCCTCGAGGCGGTACGAGAAGTCCATCGGGGAGGCGCGGCGATGACCCCGCAGATCGCCGGCCGCGTCCTGAACATGTTCACGCAGTTCAACGCGCCGCGGTACGACTACCAGCTCACGGAGCGAGAGAAACAGGTCCTCAGCCAGCTCGTTGAAGGGAAGACGAAGGACAAGATCGCCAGCGATCTCTCGTTGAGCTATCACACGGTCGACACACACCTGAGAAACATCTACGCGAAGCTCCACGTGCACTCCAAGTCCAGCGCGATCGCGAAAGCACTCAAGGAGCGTTTGGTGAAGGACCCTCGCTTCGGCGATCGCTAGTTCGATGCACCACATCTAGAAGCTCGTCGACCGGCTCCGATCGGTCGCGGACCCTCCCGTACATGCGGGAACGCGATTCCCGCAGTAACGCCATGTGACTCGATGTCCTCTCGGATAGCGTGCGCGCCGCGGGGGTGCGCGGATCGTCTGCGCCGTTGGGCAGGGGTGGGGACCTGCTTGAGCAAGGGAGACCGACGAGATGGAGACGGACTGCTGCGTCGAGGAGCTGGCAACCAAGCGCTGGTCGATCTCATCCGAGCTTCTGAAGATCCTGTGGCACGATGTGTTTCCGCGGATCGTGACGAGGCACTGGGAGTCCCCGGAACAGCTGAAGACCAAGAGCGGGTGGGCCGACGTACCGACCTTCCTCGGAGACGCGGCCGGGTTCATCAAAGCCTACGCGGATGATCTCTACTACACAGGCGTCGGCTCGGACGAGTTCCGAGCGCGACTCAAAAAGCTCCGCAAGTATCTGCGCGGCAAGGATCCGCTCTGCCCGAAGCCCATCCCTCTATACGGGTTGCCGGGCGAGGGGTTCGATTTCAACCTGAGCGACGACGGCCTGGAGCTGCTGCTCCCTCCGGATCCGTGGGCGAAGTACCAGAATCCGGAGCTCGAGATCTATCGGATGTACACGTTTCGCCGGACGGCGACTCGAGCCATCAAAGTGCCTGGCGTGACCGGCGCGCCCCGCGAAACGTCGATTCCCAACGCGATCACGACGGATACGATCGAATCGCTCGTCAGCCTTCCGAGGACCGCGGTCACCGACCTGTCCGACGCGCTCGGCGGCGATCGAGCCGCGGCCGACCGGGGCGACATGTTGACCAAGATGTTGGAGTCGCCCTCGCAATCGAGCTCGTCCGATGATGCGGGTCACGGGTGTCACGACTGGATCGACCTGGCGAGCTACTGCGGACAGTTGGCCGACTGTCGCTGCTGGCAGTTGAGCGGTCGTACGTACCGCGGGATCCTCCACGACCTCCCCCGGCTCATCGCGTGGATCTGGCTCGAGCAGGAGGCGGAAGCGAAGGCGGGCATAACCGGCCCGGCGAAGTCCGTCCTCTCCTACGAGGAGCGTTTCCACGGCAAGGGCAACGAGGGGCTGCGCGGGCTGTTTCGCGAGCGCCTGGAGATCATCCTCCCCGATGAGGCCTGCATGCGCTTCGAGACCTCCACGCACGAGCAAGTGATCGTCACCAATCAGGGGCTCTTCTTCCCGGAGCTCCCGAAGCGGCCGAGTCGAGCGGCGCTGCTCGATGCGTGGAAGCAAGGCTCGGGCGGGATTCCCGTCTTCTCCGACAGCTCGCGTACCGGCTAGACGCCACATGCTTCAGACGCCTCGTCTTCGTGGTTCCGACACGCGGCTCGTGTCGGAAGACGAGAGCTCGGTGGTCATCGGAAGCGATGGATATGTGGTCGTCGACGGCGACGTGGCTCGGGAGGTGCTCGCCGCCGTGAACGGAACCCGCTCGATCGACGAGATCGCGGACCTGCTCGTCGATCGGTGGGATCCGGCCGTGGTGTACTACACCCTGCTCCTGCTCGAATCGGAGGGCGTCATCGAGGATGCCGCCCTCCCGGAGGCGGAACCGGACGACGACGTCCGATCGGGTGGGACCGACCGCTGCCCCGCCGCGGACTCGTGCCGGGAGGCGGTCGACGCCGTAGGTCTGGATCTTCGATTCTCGGAATCGGTTCTTCCGCACCGCTCGTCGCTCTTGAGTGCCTTGCGAGAGATCGAGCCGACGACGGGCCCCGCCGGGAGCCGTCGCATGATCGCGGTCGTCACGGACTACTTCGATCCTTTCTTGAGCTCCTGCCGAGACGAAGCGCTGCGCGAGTCGCTTCGGCTGCTGCCGGTGGCCATCCGACCGCCGGAGATATGGATCGGTCCCGAGCTGGGGCACGCTGGTATCTGCTTCGAGTGCGTCCTCGGCCCTCTGCGAGGCACCTTCCCCGAGTCCCGGGTCGCCCTGCGCGGCGCGACAGCGGCGACGTCTCTTCGGGTGACGCCGGACGATGCCAGGACCTTCGCCGAGGCGGTCGGACGCTGGCGCGCGGTCGAGCGTGACGACGACCCGAGCCGCGATCTCGTGGTCTGCACGAGGGAGTCGCCCGTTCCGGAGCGGCATCGCGTGCCGGATCGGCCCGATTGCCCCGAGTGCGGAACCCTCGTGCCGGTGCTCCAGCCGCCACGGCTCCGGTCGCGTGCGGTCTGTGAGCAGGTCGATGCCGGGCTGCGGATCGAGGGGCCGGAGCGGACCCTGGGTCGCCTCGAGAAACACGTCGATCGCATCGTGGGGCCCGTCCGACACGTGCGGCGTCTCGAGATCCCGATCGCTGGATCCGTGCATGCGTATACGTCGTCTCATGCGTTCCCGGTCGAGGCCCCGGGGATCCAGACGCTCAAGACCACGAGTCGGGACCGTAGCGGCGGAAAGGGCAGCAGCGATACGCAAGCGCGGGTGAGCGCCATTTGCGAGGCGCTCGAAAGGTACTCCGCGGTATACCGTGGGAACGAGCCGACGATACGCGGGCGTTTCGCTCAATTCGAGGACGAAGCCGTCGACCCGACGACCATCCTCCAGTTCAGCGAGCGTCAGTACGCGAATCGCGAAGCTCTCAACGCACGGGCGAGTCGCTTCCACTACGTCCCCGAGCCGTACGATCCCGACGAGGGCATCGATTGGTGCCCCGCCTGGTCGCTTTCGCGAGCGTCCACGCGCTTCATCCCGGCATCGCTTTGTCTGTTCGGGTTTCGCGGACCCGGCGATCGAATCGCGCGCGCCGATTCCAACGGGTTGGCCGCCGGGAACTGCGTCGAAGAGGCGATCCTGCAAGGGTTCTTCGAGCTCGTCGAGCGGGACGCGGTGGCCTTGTGGTGGTACAACCGGGCGGTGCGACCGGCGATCCAGTGGAAGTCGGTGACCGATGACATCGTCGAAGAAGTCGCGCGGCTGTACGACGAGTTGGATCGCGACCTCTGGGTGCTCGATCTGACGACCGATCTCGAGATCCCCGTCTTCGCGGCCGTGTCGGCGCCGCGTGGGTCGGGAGGGCCGGCCGCCGGGATCATGCTGGGATTCGGAGCCCACCTCGACGCGGGCGTCGCGCTCCGCCGCGCCATCACCGAGCTGAACCAGGGACTCCCTCTTGCCCTCGTTCGTGACGACGAGCGGTCACGTACCCTACTACCCGATCACCCGGTCGCCCTAGATTGGTGGAACAGCGCGACGGTGGCCTCCGAGCCGTATCTGCTACCGCACGGTGAGCGAACGCTCGAGGGACGCGATCGGTACGAGAGCCATGATCTCCTCGATGACATCGCGGTGTGTGTGGAGCGTGCTCGCCGTGTGGAGATCGAGGTCTTGTGCATGGATCTGACCCGCCCGGAAGTAGACCTCAATGTCGTTCGCGTCTTTGCGCCCGGACTGAGGCACTTCTGGCCGAGGTTCGCGCCAGGACGTCTCTTCGATACGCCCGTGGTCCTGGAGTGGGTGTCTCGCCGCTCCGAAGAGCGGGGACTCAACCCGATCCCGATGTTCCTGTGACGTCACGCGCGCTCGTTCGAGCGAGCGGGTCGCGCCTGAGAGCTTCGACAGAGGCCGCAGTCATTGTGCTTCTCTCCATCGTCGCGTGCACCGGCGATGTGTCCGCGCAAGGGAACAGTCTCACGTTTCGCGGGCTCGGCACCGAGCACGGCCTCTCCCAGGCCACGGCGCTGGCCATCCACCAGGACGCCGACGGCTTCATCTGGATCGCGACGCAGGACGGCGTGAACCGCTGGGATGGCTCGTCCGTCACGCGCTTCCTTTCGAGCTCGGAGACATCGCGTCGCGACATCGCGGTCGACGGCTTCACGACGACGCTGGCGGAGCACGTCGACGGATCGCTTTGGGCCGGCACGCGCTCGTCGGGGGTCTATGTCCTGGATCGCACCGGTGAGATCGTCGCGCAGTTGAGGGTCCCCGAGCCCGTCTCGGAGATCGCCGCCGACGCGAACCGAGTGTTCGCCATCGACAGGTACGCGGATGGCAGGATGCTGGTCGGCTCGGGCTCGGGTCTGTGGGTCTCCGGCCGTGACAGCGGCCGTCTGGAGGCCGTCGCTCGCCCGGCGGGGGTGCCGGACTCGGCCGGCGTCACGGCGTTGCTGACGGGCGCCGACGCGATCTGGGTGGGATACGCGGACGGCACGCTGGCCCGGAGCGCGGTACGGGACGCCAATCTCGCCGTGCTCGACTGGGCGGTGACGCAACTGGACGCCCAACCGCGTGACTTCGCCCTGGACCCGGACGGCGAGCGCGTCTGGGTGGCGACGTTGGGCGGAGGATTGTACGCGATATCGGTGCGCGACTCGGCGTTGAGCATCGACCGCCAGATACGAGGCGGGGGTACGGCGTCCGCGCCCCGAGCGCCGACGCTGCCATCGGACTACGTCACATCGGTCCTCTTCGACTCGGATGAGAACCTCTGGGTCGGCACGTGGAACGGCCTCGCGCTACGCCGACCGGGCTCCACCCGTTGGGAGATCTACCAGCGCAGCCGACTGGACCCTCGCAGCCTTCGAAGCAGCGAGATCATCTCGCTGCTCGAAGATCGTGACGGGGTCCTTTGGATCGGCACCGCGAACGGCGTCAACAGTCTGTCTCCGCATCGACGAGCCTTCGGGCTCTATACGAATTTCGTGGGAGGAGAGGTGGCGCCGATCGCCGCCAAGACGATCCACGGCTCGCGGGATGGACACCTGTGGGTGGGGACCACCGACTCCGAGCTCCTGCGGATCCACGTCGACACCGGACGTCCCGAAACGGTGCTGTTCCTTCGAGACTCGGCCGCCGATCTGCCCCTCGGCGGGCTGTACGAGATCGAGCCGGACGGGTCGGGCGGCTGGTGGATCGCGACGCTGGGGGCGGGCCTCCTGCACTACGCCCCCGGACGCCCCGGATACGAGCAGTTCCGACGCGCGGACGGGTTGCCGGCCGACGACCTGGAGTCGGTCACCCGCTCTCGGGACGGATCTCTTTGGATCGGGACGAACCGAGCCGGGCTCGTCCGTTTCGACGGACAGCGGTTCGAGCACATCACGACGCTCCCCGATGGAAGACCGCTTCACGAGTACGTCTGGCCGATCCTCGAGGACGGCGATGGGGCGTTGTGGATCGGAACCTTGGGAGGCGGGCTGTACCGGTTGAGCGGGGATCGCGCCAGCGCCCGCCGAATCGTGCTGGATGATGACGGAGGCGCGACGGTCGATCGAATCCTCACGCTCGCCAGGGCACGCGACGGAGCGTTGTGGATCGGAACCCAGGGCGGTGGGCTGTTCCGTCACGAACCGATCTCCGGGACGACGCGACGTTGGACGGCCGTCGATGGTCTGCCGCACAACCACGTCGAGGCGATCCTCGAGGACGAAATCGGCGACATCTGGGTCAGCACGAACGGCGGACTCGGTCGGTACTCGCCCAGTGAGGACTCGTGGCGGACGTTCGATTGGGCCGACGGGCTCCAGTCGGACCGCTTCTTCGCCAACGCCGCTTGGAAGGATGACGGAGGGCGGCTCTACTTCGGAGGCGAGCGTGGCGTGACGTCCGTCGAGCCGGCGCGGATTCGCGAGCCGCACCGAAAGCCCGAAGTGTTGTTGACCGGCGTGCGGGTCGAGGGCGCCCGGAATCGGATGGCGGAAACGCGGGATCTGGTGCTGCGCGCCTCGGAGAACGCCGTAGAGTTCCGATTCGTCACGCTCGACTTCGAGAATCCCGACAAGAACGCTTTCCGGTACCGGCTTTCCGACGTGGAGGAGACGTGGGTCGAAGGCGCACGCGACTGGAGCGCTCGGTATACGGGGCTGGGCCCCGGCGGATACACCTTCGAAGTTCAAGCGACGAACGCCGCCGGCGTCGCCAGCGACGTACTGGCCGTTCCGTTCGAGGTTCGCCCGCCGTTCTGGGGCACGATCTGGTTTCAAGTCGGAATCGGCATCTCGCTCGTCGCGCTCACCTGGATCGTCTACCTCTACCGCACGCGACAGCGGCTCGAGATCGAACGGGTTCGATTCCGGATCGCCAGTCGGCTCCACGACGATGTCGGCGCCAGCCTGAGCGGTATCGCGATGCGCACGGAGATGCTCAGCCGATTGAAAGCGGAGCAAGTGGCTCCCGCGAAGCTGCTGGAGCTCTCCAACGCGGCGCGTCGTACCGCCACTCGACTCCGTGAAACGGTCTGGGTCGTCGCCGCGCATCACGACACTGCGGCCGCGCTGCGGACGCGGATCGAAGAGACCTCGCACGAGCTCCTCAACGACATCTGCACGTATTCGTTCGACAGTGTCGGTCTGACGGAGGACGTTCGGGTCGGCATGGAGCTGCGGCAGGATCTCCACCTGCTGACGAAGGAGGCGCTGCACAACTCGGCTCGCCACGCCGACGCGGACCACGTGGACATCGCTCTTCGATATGACGCGAAGAAGGGGCTCGGCATACGCATCACGGACGATGGCGTCGGGTTCGACGTTCGAGCAGCCGAGCGCCGCGGTGGAAACGGATTGGGGCTCATGAGACGACACGCGCAGCGACACGGTGGGACGATCCGGATCGAGAGCGGACACGAAGGCACGAGCATCCTGGTAGAAGTGCCGCGGAAGAAGAACCTCCTGGAACGGCTCACCCCGTAGCGATCGGGCCGACTACGGCGCGCGCCACCCGATCAACCCCCGGCAAGCGGTTTCGCCGGGTCTCAGACGGTCCAGAAGATCCGCCGAAGCGCGAGGCGTCGATCGCGCTTCAAGGAAGCAGCCGGACGCGAGAAGGACCGCGCCGTGCTCCCGACCCTCGAGGTCGCGCGGTCACGAACCCCGCACCGGAGCCCGTTCGGAGCCGGCTAGTGTGGTGCCATCTCGGCCGGAGCCGAGCTCCGAAACGCCGAGGTCGCCCGAGATGAACTCGCCTTGTACGTACGATCCCACCCAGATGTCGTACTGGCCCTCGGTCGGGTTCGAGAGCGTCACCTCGGGATCGAGCCCGTTCGCGTCGTCGTTACACGACCACGAGCCATCCGGCAGATTCACGAGCAAGGACGCATCGGCGCCGCTCTCCGCCGTGAAGAAGATCCGCAACAGGTCCGTCGATCCCGTCCACTGCACGCGGACGTCCGGGGCTTGGGCGGCGTAGCCAATGCACTCACCCGGTAGATACGACGCGTCGACCGAACCACCGCCGACGATCTCGAAGACGCGTGGGTCCGGCATGAAGCCGGCTGCGAGACGGATCTCGCCGAAGTGCGGGGCCGCCGAGTAGTCCAGCTCGGCCGGTCCGACCACCATCGGATCCAGATCGAGCTCGGTCACGTGGAGCGTTCCCGGCACGAACGCGCCCGCTTCAAAGCTGCCGACCCACACGTCGTACTGCCCTTCGGGCGGAGAGGAGAGCACGACCATCGGGTCGAGCGTGCCGTCCGCGTCGTCGTTGCAAACCCATGAGCCGTCCGGGAGGTTGACGAGCAGCGTCGTGTCCCCGCCGTCGTCGGCCGCGAAGAAGATGCGTAGCTCGGCCGAAGACCCGCTCCAGTTCACGCGGAAGTCGGGCGCCATCGCCGCGAATCCGGTACAGGCACCCCCGAGATAGCCGGCCGAGACCTCGCCGCCACTCACCATCTCGACCGTTTGCGGGTCGGGTGTGAAAGAGGCGGCGAGCGCGGCAGAGCCGAACGTCGGATCCTGGCGGAAGTCGAGCTCTCCACCCTCGATCACCGGAGTGGCCGTCGCCGAGGAGATCCGGGCCACGTCGGTCTCGAGCCCGACCGAGAGGGCCGTGCGGACCGCGTTGAGCGCCAGAATGCCGCCGAGACGCCCCCCGGTTCGCTCCTCCGTGCGTACGGCCGTGGGGATGCCGACCATCTCGCCGCGTGCGTTCACGGCGAGACCGCCGCTGTTGCCCGGCGCGATCTGAGCGTCCGTCTGGTACCACACAGGCAGCCGACGACCGTCCATCGTTCCGTTGCGGATCGTCGTCACCGTCCCTTCGGTGAACGCGAGGTAGCCCTCCCCGATGCCCGGATATCCGAAGACGAAGACATCGTCTCCACGTCGGGACTCGGTCGATTCGCCCTGCAACGACGGGAGGCGGAGGTCACCTGGCACGACGGGTTGGCCGCGATCGTCTCGGTCGATTTGGAGCACGGCGAAATCGACGTCCATCGAGTAGCCTACCAAGCGTGCGCGGTAGCGCGGCACCGGGAGCTCGTTCGCGTCTTCCAGGATCTCGATACCGTAGTCTTCTGCGCCCTCGACGACATGTCGGTTGGTGTAGATGAGCCCCGTGGCCTCGACGATCGTCCCGGATCCGCTCGACACGGCTTCCCCGCCCTCCAATGCCACGACTCGGACGACGGCGCGTGAGATCCGATCGACGTGCTCCGCAGTGAGATCGGCCTGACCGGCGACGGCGCTCGCCATTGCACCACACGCGGCCGCCACGACGACCAGAACGCGTTGAAATCGAATCATGGACGCTCGCTCCCTGCTCCTGTGAATGCCCGACGGAACCTACGTCGCGCCCGGCTACGACCGACAACGCGGATTTCAAGCCGAGAGCGGACCGCCGCGGGAGACGCTTGATTTTTAGGTGAGACTAAACCACGTTTTAGGTTCACCTAAAAATGATGAAGCTGCGTATCATGAAACGCGATCTCAGCGCACCAGCCTCGGTCCGGCTCGGAGCCGGGGCGACGCTCGTCCTGGCCGGTCTGGCATGGGGGGTGGCTCTCCCGGGCTCCGCCGTGGCCCAGTCCACCTCGGCGACGTATCCCATCGACGGGATCGCCGTCGACCAAGACGGTCATCCGGTGTCGCACGCCGGCGTCACGCTCGCGGGGACGCAGCGTGGCGTGCTCGCGGACTCGGATGGGCGCTTCCGTCTGTACCTGCGAGGCGGAGATCCGATCACGCTCATCGTGTCGGCGCTCGGCTACGCCGTACGCGAGATCGACGTCCGACCGGGTCCGGAAGCGGGACCGATCACGGTGGTGCTGGCCCGCGACCCGCTCGCCATCGAGCCGCTCACCGTGACGGGGACGCGCAAAGCGGTGGCCGTCTCGGCCTCACCCGTGAAAGTGAATGTCGTACCCAGTGCCGTGCTTCAGCGAAACGCCACCAACAACCTCGTCGAGACCATCAGCTACGTGAACGGTCTCTATCAACAGATCGACTGCGGCGTCTGCTATACGAACAATCTCCGGATCAACGGGATGGAAGGGCCCTACACCGCGGTGCTGATCGACGGCATGCCGATCATGAGCTCGCTCGCCTCGATCTACGGGTTGAACGGCATCAACCCCGCCCTCATCGAGCAGGTCGAGATCATCAAGGGGCCATCTTCGACCCTGTACGGTTCTGAAGCCATGGCGGGCGTGATCAACGTGATCACGAAGGACCCTCGCTTCACCCCTCGGTTCGCCATCGACGCATCCGCGACCTCGCACGCCGAAGGGAACGTCGACTTCGCCCTCTCGACCCGGCCGGGCGCGCTGAGCGCGGCGTTCTCCGGCAATGTCGCGTACAACTCGCTGTTCATGGATGACAACCGCGACGGGTTCACGGACATCCCCCTTACCAAGCGTGGGGTCGTGTTCGGCAAGCTCGACTGGAGTCCGGAAGGACAGCGACGCGGATCGTTCACCGCGAAATACATGTACGAGGACCGCTTCGGAGGGGTCGAGGGCTGGACGAGCTCCGATCGCGGCAGCAGCCGGATCTACGGCGAGTCCATCTACACGAACCGCGTCGAGCTGCTCGGCTCGTACCTCCCGACCTGGTCGGAAGACGTCCGGATCGAGGGCTCGTACGCATGGCACGACCAGGATTCCTGGTACGGGGACGCGCGCTATGATGCCAGCCAGCACATCGCGTTCGCGAATCTGTTGTGGGGTCCTCGATATGGTCGGCACGACCTGCTGCTCGGCGCGACCGCGCGCTATCAGACCTACGACGACAACACCCCCGCGACGTCCACCGAGGACCGGCGCTTCATCCCGGGGCTGCTCGCCCAGAACGAAGTCCGCATGGCGGACGGCGCCTTCACGGCGCTGGGCGGGCTGCGCGCGGACCACCACGACGATCACGGACTCATCTTCTCACCGCGGCTCGCGCTCAAGTGGGACGCGACGGACCACACGACGTTACGTCTGAACGCCGGGACCGGGTTCCGGGTGGTGAACCTGTTCACCGAAGACCACGCCGCCCTGACGGGTGCGCGGGATGTCGTGATCGCGTCGGAGCTCGAGCCCGAGCGATCCCGCAGCTTGACGCTGAACTTCAACCAGGTCGTCGAGATCGGGCCCAATCCGATGATGATCGACGTCGATCTGTTCCACACTCGGTTCTCGAACAAGATCGTCCCCGACTACGACGTCGATCCGAACCAGATCGTCTACGACAACCTGCAAGGCCACGCGATCAGCCGCGGCGTGTCGATCGCCTTCAACCAGAACATCGATTTCGACCGCTTCCTGTACTCGGTCGGTCTGACCTTCCAGGACGTCTACACGGTGGACGAGCTGGGCGGCCGTGAGGACGAGTTCTTCGCCGCCGACGCGCGAGGCGTCTTCAGCGCCACGTACAACGCGCGCGCGCTTCCCCTGCGCCTCGACTATACCGGCAGCTTGACGGGTCCCATGCGACTGCCGGCGTACGAAGCGCCCTTCTCGCGTCCCGAGCGGTCGCCCTGGCACTCGATCCACAACGTCCAGGGCTCGTGGACGTTCGCGTCGGGCTACGAGCTCTACCTCTCGTTGAAGAACGTGTTCGACTATACGCAGCCCAGCCCGCTCGTCGACCCCGCCAACCCCTTCGGTGACGCCTTCGACACGGCGTACGTCTACGGCCCGATGCGCGGACGACACCTCATGCTCGGCATCCGGTACGGACTGGGGCGTTGAGAACCGCGCGACGGGCAACCGCGGGGACGCTGGCGGCGGCGTGCGCCTGGATCGTCGCGAGCCCGGAGGCGACCGCCCAGGCCGCGGCGATCCAACCGTCCGCTTCGGATGGCTTGACCGTATACGGAGAGGCCGACTACACCTGGACGGTTCGCCCGCTCGACGGTGACCCGCTCTCCCTTGAAGGGTTCCGCGGAGAAGTGCTCTTCATCAACCTCTGGGCATCCTGGTGCCTACCCTGCATCCGGGAGATGGGCTCGATCGAGCGGTTGCAGGAGCGGCTCGTCGATACGGACGTCCGCTTCTTGGTGGTGGCCGCCGACGACGAGCGGGCCGTACGCCGGCACCTGCGTCGATACTCGTACGACCTGCCCATCTATCTCGAGATCGATCGGATCCCGGCCGCCTTCGGGCTTCGAGGGTTGCCGAGCTCGTGGATCGTGGATCGGCGAGGACGGATCGTGCTCTTCCGTCATGGCGAAGCCGTGTGGGACACGGACGAAGTCGAACGGTTCGTGCGGGCCGTCGCCTCGCCGTAAGCGCACGGTCGCGAGCAGCACCTCCAGACGCCGCCGAGAGATCGAACCTCCGCTCGACGACGTGCGCCGGGTTTACGAGCGGATCGACCCCGACGTTCGAGCGCGATTCGCCGAGCGGGGCGTGTCGTATGTCCGGAATTTCGATGGGCTCTTCGGGCTGTCGTGGCAAGACGCGTTTCAAACCGAAGACCGGGACGAGGTCGAAGCGTTCTGCCGGGACAGCGGTATCGAGCTCGAATGGATCGACGAACGTCTTCGCACTCGACAGGTACGCCCGGCCGTCGCGGAACACCCCGAAACGCGTGAGTCGATCTGGTTCAACCACGCGATGACGTTCCACATCAGCTCGCTCCAACCCGAGTCACGGCGCGCGATGCTGGTCAAGATGGTCAAAGAAGAGGACCTGCCGACGAACAGCTACTACGGCGATGGCTCTCCGATCGAGCCGGAAGTCGTCGAGCACCTGCGGGACGCGTATGCCAGCGAGACGACGACCTTTCCGTGGCAGGAAGGCGACGTCCTGTACATCGACAACCTGTTGGTCGCGCACGGACGACGTCCGTTCGAAGGCGAGCGGTTGATCGCGACGGGGATGGCCGCGCCGATGACGTGGGACGAGCTGACCTCGAGGCGACGACCGGCGGAGACGGACGCGGCGCCACGGGAGCGGCTCTTCGAACTGATCGCCCGGATCCTCGCGGAGCGCGGAGAGGAGGGCGTGCCGATCGCCGACGACACGTCTCTGCTTCAATCCGCGACCCTCGACTCGTT
Source organism: Gemmatimonadota bacterium (assembly GCA_022360695.1). Classification (GTDB taxonomy): domain Bacteria; phylum Gemmatimonadota; class Gemmatimonadetes; order Palauibacterales; family Palauibacteraceae; genus Palauibacter. Next base: position 3,324 of record JAKSCH010000363.1, on the reverse strand, counting down.
GGCCGTGCTCCAGCTGGCTCGGCGCGCATCTCACTATTAGATTGCATTTTATAATGATATTACGAGATCGACCGCTCCGAGCCCGCCGACGGTCCAGCGTCGCGCCGAGCTCGCGGGCTCCGAACCGTGTTTCGTCGAAGACTTCGTCTCCGGAGACAGCCTCGTGCCACCACGCGAAAGCCTGACCGAGCTCGAACAGCTCGTGATGCTCTCCGTCGCCCGACTCGACGCCGATGCCTACGCGGCGGCCGTGCGGCGCGATCTGGCGAAAGCGGCGGAACGGAAGCTCTCGGCTGCCTCTGTGCACGTCGCACTCGTTCGACTCGAGCGCCGGGGTCTGTTGGACTCGTTCGATTCCGCCCCGGAACCCGTGCGGGGGGGTCGGTCCCGCCGCTGCTTCGAGATCACGCCCGAAGGGGCCGCGGCGCTCCGTCATGCCCGCGCGGTGATGAACCGCATGTGGTCGCGGGTCTGCGGTATTCCGCTTCTCGGAGCGAGCGAAGCCTAGCGTGTCGAGGCGACGCGCGCCGCGGCCTCCTCATCTGGCCCGGCTGCTTCTCTCGCTCCTTCTCCCGAGACACCGGGGCGACGAGTTCGTGTTCGATCTCGGCGAGGAGTACGTGGAGCGCCGGGCCGTCGTCGGCGCGGCCTCCGCGAATCTGTGGTATTGGGCCCAGGTCGTCCGGCCCTCGACGTTCAACTTCGGCCGCGAGCTGCGGGAGGTGCGCACCATGCGGGTCGGCAAGCGAAAAGTGGTCGGCGTCGCCCCGAAGACGCTCTTCGGATTCCTCGTCTCCGAGCTTCGCTTCGCGGTTCGGTCCCTTCGGCACCGTCCGGGGTTCTCCGCGTTGGTGGTGCTCACGCTGGCGCTCGGCATCGGAGCCAATACGGCGATCTTCACGGTCGTGAACGGGGTTCTGCTGGAGCCGCTCGCGTATCCGGAGCCGGGCTCGCTCGTCCGGATCGGGCCCGGGTGGGATCCCGAGGGGCCGCTCCGAAACATGTCCTATCCGGATGCGATCGATGTCGAGGCGCAGAGCGCGTCGCTCGAGAGCCTCGTCACGTACTCGAACCGGACCTTCACGATGACGGGTCGGGGCGAGCCGGTCCTGGTCCGCGGGACGAGTGTCCACAAGGGGCTCCTCGAGACGTTCGGGCTGGCCCCGGCGCTCGGACGCGACCTCTCCGCCGAGGAGTCGGGGCGGGCGCCGGCCCGCGTGGCCATCGTCGGATACGGATTCTGGCGCGACGTGTTCGACGGCTCGCGCGACGCGCTCGGCCAGACGCTGTTGCTCGACGCCGTACCCTACGAGGTGGTCGGCGTGGCTCCGGCCGGGTTCGACTACCCGGGCGACCGCCACGTATGGGTGCCGTCCCGATCGGAGTCCGATGGGTGTCAGCGGGGGTGTCACGCGTGGTACACGATCGGAAGGCTCACGCCGACCGGCTCGCTCGCGTCACTCTCGTCGGAGCTGGATGTGATCGCGCCCCGGCTCGCCGAAGCGTACCCCGACACGAACTTCGAGAAGACGTTCATCTCCCGGACGCTCCACGACGAGGTCGTGCGGGACGCCCGAACGGGCCTCTGGTTGTTGTTGGGCGCGGGACTCGCCGTGCTGCTCATCGCGTGCGCGAACGTCGCCAACCTAATGCTGGCTCGTGCAGAGACGCGTCGCGGCGAGGCAGCCGTCCGCGCGGCCGTGGGCGCCAGCCAGGGCCGGCTCGTCATCTCGATGATGTCCGAGAGCGTGCTGCTGTCGACGCTGGGCGCGGTGGGCGGGCTCGCGTTGGCGACCGGTGGGGTCCGGCTCGTACGCAGCATCTCGGCCGGCGCCATCCCTCGACTCGACACCCTGGTGATCGATGGACGCGTGATCCTGTTCACCGTCGTCCTCGCGGTCTCCGTCACGTTGTTGTTTGGCTTGAGCCCGGCCGTTCGCGCGTCGAGAGCGGCGCTCGCCGCCCGGGTCCGTCGGGCCGGTCGAGGCGGCGCGATCGGGGGAGGACACCGGCTGCGCAGATTGTCGACCATGTCGCAGACCGCGCTCGCGGTGGTGCTGTTGTTCGGCGCCGGGTTGATGCTGCGGACGTTTGTCCAGCTGTACGCAGTCGATCCCGGCTTCGAGACCGATCAGGTGCTCCGGTTCGATGTGCAGCTCCCGGCGGCCCGCTACGAGGATCTCGAGTCGATCCGCACGTTCTATCGGTCGCTCGAGCGACAGATCGCCCAGATCCCCGGCGTCGAATCGGTCGCGTCGATTCAGGGCGCACCGCTCGGGGCCAACCGCACGACCGGGGACGTGTTGGTCGAGGGTCGGCCCGAGCCGCCGCCGGGAGAGGAGATCAGCGCGGCCATGCGACCGATCGGGCCCGGCTACCTGGAGACGATGGAGATTCCGCTCATCGCGGGACGCGACTTGACCGAGGCCGACGATCGCTCCGAAGTGCCGGTCGCCCTGATCAGCGAAACGCTCGCGCGACTCGTCTTCGGCGAAGGAGACCCGCTCGGAGAGCGCATACGCGTGACCGTGAGCATGGGCTTCGGGAGCCCGTACTGGGAGGTCGTGGGCGTGACGCGCGACGTGCGACCGGGGTTGACGGAGGAGCCGATCGCCGAGCTGTTCGTGCCGCACGGACAGTTCGGACCGCGCACCATGACCGTGAACGCGAGGGCATCGGTACCGGCCGCCGGTCTCGTGGGCGCGGTTCGCGCCGAGGTCGAACGACTCGACCGCGATCTTCCGCTCCGGAACGTGGAGACTGTCTCGGACGCGGTCCGTCGACACGTCGCGCCCGCCCGGTTTCTGCTCGTGATGGTGAGTGCCTTCGCGGGTCTGGCGCTGACGCTCGCCGCCGTCGGTCTGTACGGCGTGATGGCGTATCTCGTCTCCCGACGGGTTCGCGAGATCGGCTTGCGCGTGGCGTTGGGGGCGCAATCGCGGGAGGTCCTGCGGCTCGTCATGGTCGGCGCGTTGGGGCCCGCGCTGACGGGACTCGGTCTCGGGATCGTGATCGCGCTGGCCGGTGGACGCGTCGTCGAGAGCGTGCTCTACGGCGTCTCATCGCGCGACCCGTGGACGCTGGTCGTCGCACCGATCGTGTTGCTCGCGATCGCGGTGTGCGCCGTGTGGCTACCGGCGCGGCGTGCCAGCCGGGTCGATCCCGCGAAGGTGCTGCGAGCTCGGTAGCGACCGTCGCTCAGTCCCGGATCGCGTCGACGATAAAGCGTGGCATCAGCTCGTCGCGCCAGCGGATCCACGTGCGGAAATCCCGATAGCTGCCACCGGTGAACGCCACCGCGAGCTCGAAATCGGGGACCACGAT